>JAYTTA010000318.1:0-5794 GCA_043745345.1 Acetobacteraceae bacterium
AGGCCATGCAGTCCGGCCATGCCGCCGAGCAGGTCGAGGGCGTTGCCGACCGATGCGGCACGGAAGAACACCGCGCCGACCAGCACTGACAGATAGGTCAGCGCGATCGAGGCGATGGGCGGCAGCGTCGCCTTGGACCGGCGTATCCGCCAGGCATGGTTGATGGACAGATAGAGCGCGTGCAGCAGGCCGAAGACCACGAACTGCGTGCCGGCGCCGTGCCAGATCCCGGCCAGGGTCATGGTGATGAACAGAGGCAGCGCGATCATCACGGCGAACCCGCCCGGCCGGGCCTGCGCCGCGCGGTCGGTCGTTTTTCCGCGCGCCACGCGGCGGCGCAGCACTGCCAGCGCGATCGGATTGTAGAGATAGATGTTGAGGTAGCGGGTCAGCGACATGTGCCAGCGTTGCCAGTAGTCGATCACCGACCGCGCCTTGTAGGGCGAGTTGAAGTTGGTCGGGAATTTCAGGTTGAACATCCAGGCCAACCCGACCGCCATGTCGGAGTACCCGGAGAAATCAAAATAGAGCTGCAGCGAGTAGGCGCAGGCGACCTGCCAGGCAGCGAGCAGCCCCAGGCCGCCGGCGGCGGCGAAACCGGGAGCGACGACGGTGCCGATCGGATCGGCCAGCAGGCACTTCTTCAGCAGTCCGATCGCCAGGAATGCGATGCCGACGGTCAGATTGGCCGGGTTGGGCCGGAACGTCGCCGGGTCGGCGAATTGCGGCATCATCTCGCGATGGCTGAGGATCGGTCCGGCGATGAGATGTGGGAACACGGTGACGAACAGGCTGTAGCGCAGCAGGTCTACCGGACCTGCTGATCCGGCGCGGCAGTCCAGCAGATAACCGATCTGGGTGAAGGTGAAGAAGCTGATACCGAGCGGCAGGATCGGGTCATCGAAGGCGACGTTCAGAATTTGCCAGCGTGCCAGCAGTGCCAGGGTCGCGCCAAGGTATTTGAAATGCAGCAGGCAAGCGAGATTGAGCCCGAGCCCAAGGCCCAGCCACCGCCCGCGCCAGCGTGGGGCCGCCGCGAGGATGGTGCGGGAGACCGAAAAGTTCAGCAGCACGGAACCGGCCAGCAACGGCACGAAGGCCGGGTTCCAGGCGCCGTAGAACAGCACCGAGGCCATTACGAGCCACGCCATCGCCAAGCCTGGCGATAGCCGGCCGGCGGCGAAGTAGCCGAGCCAGGCGACCGGCAGGAAGGCGAACAGGAACGGATAGGAATTGAACAGCATGGCATCCGGATCGAAGGTGCCAGACCATCTATACCAACCACCGCGTGCATGGAAATACTTATTCAACCTGAAGTTGTCCAAGAGGTTGTTCCACCGCTGCATCCAAGGAGCGCTTCCAGCCGTAACTATCTCATGCGCGCTCTTTCCCCTCAGGCCGGTTGCTTGTTGCCACGGCGGCAGTCGCGCTATCGTCCCCATATGCAACTAGGCCGCGGCGTCCCGCCCGGTTCTCGCCTGTTCGCATTCGAGGCCGCCCTGAACGATTCCAGCCAGTCGGCAGATCCCAGCACCCTGTCGGCCGAACGCCTGCTCGCCCGATGCGCGAGCCGCGACCCGGTAGCCTTGCGGCAGCTTTACGAACGCCAGTCGGCGCGACTTTACGGCATCGCGCTGCGCATTACCCGACAGCCGGCGGCGGCGGCGGATGCGCTGCAGGATGCGTTCGTCAATGTTTGGCAGAACGCTGGCAGCTTCGATCCGGGGCGCGGCAGCGCCGAGGGCTGGCTGACCGGCATCGTGCGGTTTCGCGCGCTCGACCTCATCCGCCGCAGCTCGCGCGAGGTTTCCGGCCTTGAGATGGCGGAGATCGAGGATGACGAGCCGAGCGCGCTGGCCCGGCTGGTCGACAGTGCCGAAGCCGCCGCGTTGCGCCTGTGCCTGGAGGAGCTGGATGCCGAGAAGCGACGGCTGGTCATGCTGGCGTTCCTCGACGGGCTGACACATCAAGAACTTTCCCAAAAACTGACGATGCCGCTCGGCACCGTCAAATCGGCAATCCGGCGCGGCCTTGCCGCGTTGCGCGACTGCCTGGAACCCGACCGGGAAGGGCATGGCCCATGAGCGATGACCCGACCGATCGACAACTGGATGCCGGCGAATACGTGCTGGGCGTGCTGACCGAGGCGGAAGTTTTCGACATACGGGCTCGCGCGCTGGCCGAGCCGGAGCTGGCGGCGGCGATCGCCGGCTGGCAGGCCCGTTTGGCGCCCTTGGCCAATGCGGCGACGCCGGTGGCGCCGCCTGACGACCTGTGGCGTCGCATAGCGGCGGGCACGATCCTGACCATTGCGCCGGGAATTGAAATTACCGGTGCCGCGGCGCGCAGCCGGCGCCAGCTTAGGATCTGGCGCACGATCTCCGCCGGCTGCGTGGCGCTGGCGGCTGCCTTTGCGGGGATCGCCTATGTCGCGCAGCAACCGGCCGATCGCCGCTTCGCAATACTGAGCACGCCGAACGTGCCTGGGCCGGCGTTCATCGTCAGCGCCAGCGGCGGCGGCCTTGAAATCCGCCCGCTGGTCAACGTCGCTACCCCGAGTGATCGCGACCTGGAACTGTGGTCGCTGCCAGCCGGGGCCACCCGCCCTGCCTCGCTCGGCGTGCTGCCCGCCACCGGGCGCCGCATTGCGCTGGCCGACCTGCCGGCGGACAAGACCCAGCTGCTGGTCAGCCTGGAGCCGCGCGGCGGCTCGCCGACCGGGCAGCCGACCGGGGCGGTACTTTATGCGGGAACCTGGACACGACTAGAATAGCCCGGCTGCTCTTGCCTCTCGGACGCCAAACACCGATATAAGCTCTTACAGGACAATCGCCGTCCGCTTTCGAAAGATGAGGGCAACCATGTTCATCGAAACCGAATCCACCCCCAATCCCGCTACCCTGAAATTCCTGCCCGGGCTCGACGTGATGGGGGTCGGCACCGCCGATTTCGCGACCCAGGACGCTGCTGGCCGCAGTCCGCTGGCAACTGGACTGTTCGCCTTGCCTGGCGTGACCCGCGTGTTTCTCGGCGGCGATTTCATCACCATCACCAAATCGGACACTACCGAGTGGCAGGCGCTGAAGCCGCAGGTGCTCGGCGCCATCATGGAGCATTTCGTCGCCGGCCGTCCGGTAATAGAGGGCGACGAAAACGAGCTAGACGAGGACGTGCTGCCCGAGGATTTCGAGGTCGTGGCCCAGATCAAGGAACTGCTTGACACGCGGGTTCGTCCCGCTGTCGCGGGCGATGGCGGCGATATCGTGTTCCGCGGCTTCCGCGACGGCGTAGTCAAGCTGCATATGCAGGGTGCCTGTTCGGGCTGCCCGTCCTCCAGCGCCACCCTGAAGCATGGCATCGAGAACATGCTGCGCCACTACGTGCCAGAGGTCGTTGGCGTCGAGCAGGTGGATTTCTGACCGTGAGCGAGAGCAACGTCGAGCCGGCGCCGTCCCAGGCGACCGCCGTCGAACCTGCGGATGTGGCAGACACCAGGCGGATCGATCCTTCCACGCATAACGTTCTGTTCAACCACGCCCGTAGCGCAAACAAGTGGACCGATGAGCCGGTTTCGGTTGAGACCTTGCACGCGCTCTACGATTTGCTGAAATTCGGCCCGACCTCGGCCAACTGCTCGCCGGCGCGGTTTCTGTTCCTGCATTCAAGGGAGGCTCGTGACCGGCTGGCTCCGGCACTGTCCGGCGGAAACCTTGAAAAAACGTTGTCCGCGCCCGTGGTGGTGATCGTTGCCTACGATCCGCGCTTCTATGAGAAGCTGCCAACGCTGTTTCCGCATAACCTTGACGCGAAAAGCTGGTTTACCAGCAACGAGGGCTTGGCCGCGACAACGGCGTTTCGCAACGGCACCCTGCAGGGCGCCTATCTGATCATGGCGGCGCGGTCGCTTGGGCTGGACGCCGGCCCGATGTCAGGTTTCGACAATGCCAAGATCGACGAAATCTTCCTTGCCGATCGCGGCTGGCGCTCGAATTTCCTGGTCAATTTGGGCCATGGCGACCCGTCGGGATTGTTCCCACGCTCGCCACGACTGTCGTTCGAGGAAGCCTGCCTGTTACTGTAGCCGGCATTCAGGCTGCCAGCTTCGGTCTGGTTCCGACCGTGACCCGGACGCTTACATCCAGGTTGGCGAACGCGCTTTGCGTGCCCACGAACCGGCCGGCCACTGGCAGGGCCTGGCCGGGTGTACGTGCGGCGGCGACCCGGATCAGGTTGCGCCCGGCGATCAGCCCGTTGGTCGGATCGAACTCGACCCACCCGGCGCCTGGAAGATAGACCGCGCACCAAGCATGGGTGGCGCCGCCGCCGACCAAGCGGTCCGGACCATGCGCCTCGTTGTAGAGGTAGCCGCTGATGAACCGGGCGGCGAGGCCGAGTGAGCGTGCCGCCTCCATCATCAGCAGCGCGAAATCACGGCAGGCGCCGCGCCGTGTCGCCAGCGTCAGGCTAGCAAGGTTGGTGCCCTCGTCCGCTCGTGCTTCATAGACGAAGTCGGCACGGATCGCGTCCGTCATCGCCACCAGAAGATCGAGGGTCGGAGTCGATCCGGACCGGCTGAGAAAACTCCGCGCCCATTCCTGCACGCCGGTATCCGGATCGGACCGATAGGTCGCGATCATTTGGGCGAGGTCGGGCAACTCCTCCGGCGCATAGCTGAACGGATAGTTTTCCGCACAGGGATCAACGGGCAGGTCGAGTCGGGTCGGGTAATGCTCAAGGTCGAGTTCGGAGACGATGCGCAGCAGCCGGGTCGGGACATCGGAGAAACTGACCAACGCCACCGAGTTGCTGAACACGTCGTGCGCCCATCGCGTTTGCGCCGGCGCCGGGGTGATGGATAACGTCGCGTCGAACAGGCCGAGGTCATGGCTGTCGCGCGGCCGCAGCATCAACCGGTGCTGCATCAGCACGACCGGGGAATGATAACGGTATTCCGTGGTGTGGACGACGTGGACGTTTGGCATCGATCCGCCTTACGCGGCCCTGCCCTTGGGGAGTAGGCTACGTAGGGTTTTTGATGTTTCGCGTTGGAAGCGTCCGATCTGCGCCACGCCGGCGAGCCGGCGGTCGAGAAACTCCAACGTTGCGGCGTCCGCCTCGGTGTCGTCACGCAGCCAAAACAGCAGGGTGGTGCCATAGACCGAGGCCAGGATTGCCCGCTTAGTGTACCAGGAGAAGTCGGAAGACGTATCGCCGGCGGCGTGCCAGATCGCATCGACGGTGCGAGCGGTGATCGCTGCCGCGGTCCGGGCGTTACCGGGCAGCGCCAGGATCGACAGGGCGCGGCGCACGGCTTCTTTGTGCGGCCGACTCGCGGCCAGCCGCAGTGCGATCACCGCGCGAACCCTTTGGCTGAGGCGCAATTCCTCAACTTTCGCGCCTATCGCCGCCTGCTCCATCCGCCGGTCGGCAACATCGCAAAAAACCTCGACCATGTCGGTGGCGCCGCCGGGAAACAGGAGCTCGGCATCGTCGACCGGTTGGCCGATATCGATCAGGCCCTGGGCCAGGGCGCGCCTGCTCCAGCCGTCGAACGGCACATGAGGTAGCATGGCGTCGATCGCGGCGTCACGGTCAGGCAGGCGCTCGGGCGGCTGGATCATGGGTCAGGTTCCGGTGAGGACAGGACGTGGCACGCGGGAAAGTTCTTCGTTGAAGCCGAACAGGGAAAAGTCATGCATCCGCATCGGGTAGAGGATGCCGTCGAGGTGATCGTATTCGTGCTGCACGACCCCGGCGTGAAAACCGGAAACGACGCGTTCGCTGCGGCGGCCGT
>JAYTTA010000319.1:0-1590 GCA_043745345.1 Acetobacteraceae bacterium
AGGAAACCCAGCAGCTTCCAGCCGGCGCCGGCATAGATCGCATACAGCGCAAGGATCGTGGCGATGGTGGCACCGGTCAGCTTCCAGCCGGTGCGCGCGCGCCAGAATGCCGGGGCGATCGCCACGGGGAAGAATTTCACCAGCATGGCGGCGCCCAACGCAATCCCGGCGAAGCCGTTGCGCTGCCGTACCCGTAGCAGCATCGCTAACGCGATCAGGCCGATCGCCACCGCATCGACATGGCCATTGCCAGCGAAATCCCACACCGGCAGCGGGTTCCAGGCATAGATCAGCACACGCGACGTCGGCAGCCCGGCGATCAACAGCAAACGCCATAGGCAGGCGACGGCCAGGACTTCGAATATGACCATCACCGACTTTGTCGCCAGCACGTTGTTCGACACCAGCGCCGTGGCGGCGAACACCAATTGTGCCGCGGGAGCATAGATCGTCGGCGCATATTCCGCCCGGCTGATGTTCGGGTAGATCGCGTCGTCGCGCAGCCCGGCCAACACGGGATCGGCGGGAACATAAAGGTAGGGATTGATGCCGGCTGCCTGAACGCGGCCATCCCAGACATATCTGTATATGTCGGTCGATAGGAAGGCCGGCGACAGCAGCACCGGCAGCCGCATCGCCGTGGCCACCACCAGCACCACGTAGAGGGAGCGCACCGGCAATTTTTGGCGCAGGCTCAGGCTGACGGTAGCAAAATAGACGCAGGCGGCGATTGCCAACAGCGCCACGAAGATCGCCTTGCGCGCGGGCGTGCCGACGGTTTCCTCGCCCGGGATGTGCATTGCGAGCGCGGCCAAAGTGAGCGCCAGCAGCAGCCCGCCAAACCCAGCCAGACGCTTCATTCGGCAACCCGGCTTCTGCTGCGCGCGCACAAGCCGAAGCGCTCCAGACAGGCAACTGTGAAGGGGGCGGCATAGGGGTGTAGCGATCCCGGCGGCAGGCAGCCACCGGTGTCGCGCAGAAGTCGGTCAAGCGAAGCGCCGTCATCGACATCGTACCAGGTGGCGAGATCCACCACCGGCAGGCCAAGTGCTGCGGCCCGGTGCCGGGTCGCCTCAGCCACGTCTCCGGTGCTCCAGGCGATGTCGGAAAACAGTCCCGCATGCGGCGCCTTCATCCCGAGTAGGTAGTAGCCGCCATCCTCGGCCGAACCGAGCACGATGCGGTCGCCGGGTTCGAGCAACGCGCAGGCGGCGCGTGCCAGTAACGCGGTCGGCAGGGTGGGGCTGTCGGAGTTCAGTACGCAAGCGGCGGCGTAGCCCTTACCAAGCATTGAGCGAACGGCGTGCAGCAGGCATCGACCAAAGCCATTGACGTGTGCCGGTGTCTCGGGCGAGCCATCAGCAAGAACGAAGCCGGTTCCGGCGGCAACATGGCCGTCGAACAATGCCTTAGACCCAGCCGGCGCATATGCGACGCAGCCATGAATGGATGCGAATTTTCCGGCCAGCAAGATATTTTCCGTGATGTCACGAAGGAAGGCGGCGCTGAGCCCGGCGGCATCCTCTGGACTTAAGGGAGGACATAGTCGGGTTTTTGATCGCCCGGCTTGCGGAGCCTTGGCCATGACGC
>JAYTTA010000320.1:0-1589 GCA_043745345.1 Acetobacteraceae bacterium
ATGAGCCCGGCCGAGGTGCACAAGCTCGGCCTCGACATCACCGGTCAGCTTTCGGCGCGCGCGGACACGCTGTTCAAGAAAATCGGGCTCAGCAACGGCACGGTCGGCGAGCGCTACGCCGAGCTCTACAAGGACCCGAAGTACCTCTATCCGGACAATGACGCGGGCAAGGCCAAGGAGGTCGCCGACCTCAACCTGCTGGTCCAGCGGATGCAGGCTCGCTTGCCCGAATACTTCGGGACCCTGCCCAAGACCCCGCTGGAAATCCGCCGCATCCCGGCGGCGACCGAGCAGGGCGCGTCCACCCACTACACCCACGGCAGCCTCGATGGGACGCGGCCCGGCATCTACTGGCTGAACCTTCGCACCACCGCCGAAGCGCCCTTCTGGGACATGCCGACCACCACCTTCCACGAGGGTATCCCGGGCCACCACCTGCAGATCACCCTGCAGCAGGACGCCGACCTGCCGATGATCCGCAAGGCCGGCGGTTTCGGGGCCTACATC
Organism: Acetobacteraceae bacterium; assembly: GCA_043745345.1. Taxonomy (GTDB): domain Bacteria; phylum Pseudomonadota; class Alphaproteobacteria; order Acetobacterales; family Acetobacteraceae; genus PALSA-911. The sequence continues at coordinate 508 of JAYTTA010000320.1, forward strand.
GAGGGCTGGGCGCTCTATTCCGAGCAGCTGGCGGACGAGATGGGCTTCTACAAGGGCGAGCCGGCGTGGGAGCTGGGCTACATCCACGACGCTCTGCTGCGCTCGGGCCGGCTGGTCACCGACACCGGCCTGCATGCGCTGCGCTGGAGCCGGGAGAAGGCGGTAGCGACGCTGAGCGGCATCGAGGGCGACTCGGCGGACTACGCCGGCCAGGAGATCGAGCGCTACGCCGTCAATCCGGGCCAGGCCTGCAGCTATATGGTGGGCAAGGTGACGATCCTGCGCCTGCGCCAGAAGGCCAGGACGGCACTGGGCCCCAGGTTCGACATCCGGCAGTTCCACGACACCATTCTGGCGGCCGGCTCCATGCCGTTGACGGTGCTGGAGCAGGTGGTCGACGCGCACATCGCCTCGCACAAGGCGTGACGATTCGGGTGCTACGGAGCGAGACTCCGGAGGCCTTCCCATGCTGACATGATGCTGTCAGCACACGGCGTCTAACTTAGCGTCAAGGCCTGCGAACAGGCGGGAACAACAAGGACAGACCATGGCGAACGAACTGGTTTTCTACACCAACCCGATGTCCCGCGGCCGCATCGCGCGCTGGATGCTGGAGGAGGTCGGTCAGCCCTATCGGACCGAGATCATGGAGTACGCGAACCTCAAGGACGCGAGCTTTCTGGCGGTCAATCCGATGGGCAAGCTGCCGGCCTTGAAGCATGGCGATACGGTCGTCACCGAATGCGCGGCGATCTGCGCCTATCTGGCCGACGCCTTCCCGGAGGCCGGCCTCGCGCCGGCGCTGAGCGACCGGGCCGACTACTACCGCTGGCTGTTCTTCGCCGCGGGTCCCGTCGAGGCGGCGGTGACGGCCAAGAGCCTGGGCTTCGAGCCCAAGCCGGAGCAGGAACGCATGGCCGGCTTCGGCTCGCTGGCCCATGTGCAGGACGCCCTGGAAAAGGCGGTCACCGGCCGCGACTACATCGCCGGCGGCAAGTTCAGCGCGGCGGACGTCTACGTCGGCTCGCAGATCGGCTGGGGCATGCAGTTCGGCTCGATCGAGAAACGCCCGGCCTTCGAGG
>JAYTTA010000321.1:0-1587 GCA_043745345.1 Acetobacteraceae bacterium
CCGGCGCACCGCGTCCGGGCCGGTGCCGCGGGCCCGCTGGCGCAACAGCAGCAGCCGGTCGACGTCGCCGGCCGGCACGAAGTCGTCGGTCGGCGCACGCACCATTCCTGGCTGGCTGACCGGATTGACTAGGTAGGGCGTGATGACGATCACCAGCTCGGATTTGTTATTCTGGAATTGATCCGATTTGAACAGCGCCCCCAGCACTGGCACCTCACCGAGATAGGGCAGCCCGCGCATAGTCTGCGTGGTCTGTCCCGAAAGCAGCCCGGCGATGGCAAAGCTCTGGCCGGAACCGAGTTCCACCGTCGTATCGGTACGGCGCACCGTGAGCGCCGGGATGGTGATCACGTTGCTGCCGAACAGCCCGGTGGAAACCGGCAGCGACACCGCGCCTGCAATCGTGAGCTCGCTTACCTCCGGGCGGACATGCAGGCTGATCCGACCATCCGACAGGATCGTGGGCACGAAAGCCAGCGACACGCCATACTGCTTGAACTGGATCGAGATCTGGCCGTTCGACGCGGAAACCGGGATCGGGAACTCGCCACCGGCCAGGAAGCTCGCAGTTTCGCCGCTGCGGGCGGTCAAGTTGGGCTCCGCCAGCATGGTGATGAGCTGGTCCTGGGCGAGCAGGTCGAGCAGCGAGTTGATCGAGGTCTTGCCGTCGTTGAACGAGGCGCCGATGAAGTTCGGCACGTTGCTCGCCAGGCTGAGCCCATCGGTCAGGGCAGCGCTGATGCCGAACTTGCCGATGGTGCCAAGCGCCGCCCAGTTGATGCCGAGCTGACGGGTGACGTTACGCGAAATCTCGGCGATGCGGACCCGCAGCGTCACCTGCACCGAAGTGTTCAGCGACGTCCGGTTGTCGAAGCGCTGATCCTTGCCAAGGTATCCGCGGGCGGCAGCGGCGACCCGCTCGGCCGCGGCCGGGCTGCCTACCAGGCCATCGGCGCCGATGCCGTCCGGGGTTGCCGACATGCGCACGTCGCTGCCGGGCAGCGCGCGGCGGACCTGGCTGGCTGCCTCGTTGGCGCCGAAAGCCGAGGGTTGCACGACAACGTTGTATTGCGCCAGTACATTCCCCGCCTCGTCGAGCGCCGCCACCGTGGTGCGGCCGGCACCGACGCCGAAGACGAACACACTGTTAGGGCTGGCGGGCCGCGCTTCCGCGACCTTAGGATCGGCCACGAACAGGTTGGCAATGGCGCCACGGGTGTGGAACACCCGCCCGCCGCCGGCATCCAGCACGATGTACCCACCGGGCGCATCGGCCGGGCGTTGCGGCGCCGATGCGGGATTGGCGATTTTCGTCGTCAGGCTCTCCGCACGTGCGGTCAACGGAGGCGATAGGGTCATCAGTCCGGCAAAAGCGAGGTGAAGGGTTCGCATCAGAACTTCACCTCCTCGGCAGGCTTCGGTCCGGAAAAGACGCGCATCATCGTGCCGGGCCTGGTGCCCGGACGCTCCCGTAAAGCGGGGGAAACGTCGCCGCCCCAGGCGATCGGCACGCCCGACGCCATCGGTGCCGCGGCGCCGGCATCCGGCAACACCTCCGCCGTGGTCACTGCCGCCAGTTTAACGCCG
>JAYTTA010000322.1:0-5766 GCA_043745345.1 Acetobacteraceae bacterium
GTGCTGGATGCGCTGGATGTCGCAGGTGATTGTTTCGATGTGATCGGCCGCGGCGAAGCCAGCCTCGATGTCGCCGGTCCGCCCGTGGATCTCGGCAACGATGTTTCGGGCGGGATCGGGAATACGGCTGCCCGGCTTGTCGTGCAGCGCTGGCGCGCCGGGCTGCATCGCCGCCTCCGGCTCGAACACCGCTGGCAGGATCTCATAATCGACCAAAAGCGCGCGGCATCCTGCGTCGGCGGCTGCCTCACTGGTTGCCACCACGGCTGCAGCACGCTGGCCGACGAACCGCATGACGCTGTCAAGCAGGCGCGTGTCGTCCGGATCAGTGCGGAAATTCTCGTGCCGCGCGGTGGAATACAGCCGATCGGGCACGTCCTCATAGGTGAACACCGCGACCACCCCCGGCATCGCCAGCGCTGCGGCACGGTCGATCGAGCGAATGCGGGCATGCGCGTGCGGCGAGCGCAGCAGGCGCATGTGCAAAAGGCCGGGCACATCCAGATCCACCGTGTAGCGGGCGTGCCCGGTCACCACCGCCTCGGCATCGGGCGCCGCGTCGTTTTCCAAGCTGGCGCCGACATGTTTGATGCCGGCTACCGCATCGGCGATGGCGCGGTAGCCGCTGCATCGGCAAAGATTGCCCTTCATCGCTCGCGACAAATCTTCGCGTTGGGCCGGGGTCAGGCTAGCGGCGGTCAGGATCATGCCGGGTGTGCAGAAGCCGCATTGAAATCCCTGCGCATCCATGAACGCCTGCTGCATCGGATGCAACGCGTTGCCGGCCAGCCCCTCGATGGTGGTGACCGCCCGGCCGACAGCGCGGAATGCCGGCACTAGGCAGCTTTGCACCGCAACTCCGTCGAGCAGCACGGTACAGGCGCCGCAATCGCCGGTGTCGCAGCCTTTCTTGACCCCGAACAGGCCGAGCGCGCGCAGCTGGGTGCGCAGGCACTGGCCAGCCGCTGGCTCGCAATCGCGCGCCACACCGTTGATAATGATCAAGTCAGCAACTCCTGATGCAGCTCGGCGGCCAGGCGCCGCGTCATGTGGCGGCGCCATGCCGGCGTGCCGTGGACGTCTTCGAACCATGTTTCCGCCGGCAGCGCCTGGATGCGTGCGTCCAGCTCGCCAACCGAGGGCGGGCTGTCCCATGCCAGATGCATCGGCCGAACCGTGCTGGCGGTGATGGTCAATGCAAATTTCCCGCGATCATCCAGCGTCGCGATCAGCAGTGCCGCGGAGCGTCCGAGGGTGGTCAGGGACGCCTGACGCATCGCTGAGCGGCGGCGCAGGCTGGCAGCCGGCAGATCGATGGCGCGCAGAAGTTCGCCCGGTTGCAACGAATTCTGCTGCGGGCCGACGGTGAAATCCGCCATTGGCAAAAAGCGTTCGCCGCCGTCGGGCCGCCACAGCCAGGCGACGCCGTCTAGCGCCACGCTCAGCGCCAGCATCGGCGCCGCCGGCAGCGACAGGCAGACATTGCCGCCGACCGTCGCCACGTTCCAGATCTTGAACGATCCGAGCAGTGCGTTGGCGCATTGGCCGAACAGCCCGGCCGCCGTCCAGTCATCTGGCGCCCGGAAGGCCTCCAGCGCCGCGATCGTGCAGGTCGCGGCGATGCGCAGACCGGCGGCGGACGGCTCCAGATCGGGCCAGCCCATCGCCGACAGATCGATCAGCGAGCGCAACGCGGGCTGCGGCTCTGAAAACAGCCAGGTGCCCCCAGCCAACCAGGCGGCATCCTCGCGCCACGGCGGTAGGTGTTCACGCGAACGCGGCGATGCGACCGTGGTTATCTGCGGCAGGTCCAAATCTACCGCCCCACGAGGCACTCGATCTGGCCATGCGGCTCGTCGGTCGGCATGAACACCATGTTGTCCGATGATAGGCCGAACGGCGCCAGGTTGACCGGGATGTAGTGCTTGTTCGGACAGGCCATGCGAACGGTCGCCAGTTCCGGCACCGCCGCCAGCGCCGCCTCGCCCATGCGATACAGGCTGTCCTGGATGCCGTGGCTGTAGGTGGTCGCGAACACCTCCAGCATTACGGCCAGTATGCGGGCGTTGGTGGCGTCGTAGTCCGCCGGCGCGCGCAGCCAGGTCCAGCTCGCATCCATCGCGGTCGCGGCGAGGCGGTCGGTCGTCGGCGGCAGGGTGGTGTAGTCGTCCATCACGTAATCCACCCAGCCGGACGCGGTCGATTTCATCAGGGTATAGTTGGAAATACCCGAAACCACGGCGCTCACCTCGCGCGCGGCGACGATCTCCGTGGTCGGCGTGCCGTTGCCGTCGAGCGTGAAGCCGTGCGGATGTGCCATGCCGCCGAAATGGGTGCGCAGCCAGCGGGTCTCATGCATCGTCACCTCGACTTTCTCGACCTGTGCATACCGCTCCAGGAACCTGGCGGCCAGCGCCTGGCCATATTCCTCGGCGCAGGCCCGCATGTTCTCCCGCGCGACGATGTAGGAAATGTTCTTGATCGTGTCGGTGGCGATCACCTGGCGGTTGTCGCCCTCGGTGTAAGCGGCGCTGAAATCCCCATCGAGGATCGTGCGTACGCTGAGCTCGCGAACCTCGTTATGGTCACCATCGCGAAACACGCGCATCACGCGCACGCGGCCCTTGCCATAGCGGTTCTGGATCAACGGCACGGGTGGTCCTCCTATGACTTGCGATCCAATTACTTGCGCAAACTCTGCAAATGTTATGCCATGCAAGGATGACACAGACAAAACCGGCACTCTGGCTCCGCAATCCCCTGGCGATACTCGCCGATGCCGGCGGCGGCATCGTCGTGCAAGACGGCCGCATCGTCGAGCTTGTGCCGGCAGGCGGTACGCCGCAACAGCCGACGGAGATATTCGATGCCAGCCGCCACGTCGTGCTGCCCGGCCTGATCAACACCCACCATCATTTCTACCAGACGCTGACGCGGTGCTTCCCCGCCGCGATCAACAAGGAATTATTCGGCTGGCTGGGCGCGCTGTATCCGGTCTGGGCGCGCCTCACGCCCGACGCTTTGGACGCCGCCGCCACGGTGGCGCTGGCCGAGCTGCTGCTGTCGGGCTGCACCACCACCACCGACCACCACTACGTGTTTCCCGCCGGGCTGGAGGACGCCATCGCGATCGAAGCCGCCGCCGCCCAGCGCCTCGGCATCCGCGCCGTGTTCACGCGCGGCTCGATGGATATGTCGCAGCGTGACGGCGGTCTGCCGCCCGACAGCGTCGTGCAGGATGCCGACACGATTCTAGCCGACAGCGAGGCCCTGATCGGCCGGCTGCACGATTCTAATCCGTTCGCCATGCTGCAAATCGCCCTGGCGCCGTGCTCGCCGTTTTCCGTCACCACCCGGCTGATGCGCGAGACGGCGGTGCTTGCCGCGCGGCACAAGGTGCGACTGCACACTCATCTGGCTGAAACGACAGACGAGGAAAAATTCTGCCGCGAACGATTTGGCTACTCCCCGCTCGACTACCTTGAGGATTGCGGCTGGCTGCGGCCGGGCACCTGGCTTGCCCACGGCATCCATTTCAGCTCGGCCGATATCGCCCGGCTGGCGCGCGAAAAAGTCGGGGTGACGCACTGCCCGTGCAGCAACCAGCTGCTGGCGTCCGGCACCTGTCCGGTCTGCGCGCTGGAAGCCGCCGGGGTTGCGGTCGGACTGGGGGTTGATGGTTCCGCCTCCAATGATGGCTCTAACCTGATGCAGGAGGTGCGCGCCGCCTTCCTGCTGCAGCGCGGCGTCAACGGTATCGCGGCAGTCAGCCATTTGGATGCCTTGCGCTGGGCCACCGAAGGCTCCGCCGCCTGCATCGGCCGGCCTGAACTCGGCCGCATCGCCGTCGGAGCGGCGGCTGATTTCGCGCTGTTCACGCTCGACGAGTTGCGCTTTTCAGGCGCCGGCGATCCTGTCGCCGCCCTCGTGCTGGGCGGCGCCCACCGGGCTGATCGCGTCATGGTCGACGGGCGCTGGGTCGTGGAGGACAAGAATATTCCGGGCCTGGACGTCGCCGGATTGATGCACCGGCACGGGGTGGCGGCGTCCCGGATGGCATCCGGGTAGTCCGGCCGCCGCGCTAACTGTCAGAAATGCACCCGCAATCCGATATACGGCGAATAGGCCAACGACCCTGGAACCTTGGTGTTGTCGTTACCGAACTTGTTGAGCCAGTACTCAAAGCCAATGAAACCATCTAGGAAGTTCGGCTTGCTGAGCAGGACCTGGCCGACATCCAGCACCAGGTCAGTGTGGCTCAGCAACTCGGTCACTGTCTTGGCCCCGAAGCCGTCGCGGCCTTTCGGCAGGTTGAGGTCCGCGAAACCTTCGATGCGCAGCGGAATGCTGGTGAAGGTCAACGGTATTAGGTAGGTCGGCTCGATCTGCAGGGTTGGGTCGAAATCGACGCTTTTGCCGACGATCCCATTATAGTTCCACTCTTTGTGAAGGTGGATGCCGACGTTGAAGAAGCCGGGAACATCGAAATGGAAGTTCGGACCGAACACCAGAAGCTTCTTCTGCGGTGCGAATGCCGTGTTCTTGGTGTTGATGTCGCCGCCGATCTCCAGGGTGATGTCTTTGATCGGTCCGAACTTGAAGGGATCGCCGCCAACCACCGCGTTGCCGCTGAGGTTACCGCGATAGACACCATAGATCTCGGTGGCGCCCAGCGTCTCGTTCTTCCGGGCGGCGTTCTGGTTGTTGGATGGGTCCCGGGCATTGGATTGCAGCACGTCGATGCTGATGAAGTTGCTCCAGTATTTGGTTACATCGAAATGGCTGAAGTTGAGGATGACCTTGTCGATGTCGGTGCCGCGATTGGAATGATCACTTTGCGCTACTCCAGGTTCCCTGAAGTAGGGGCCGTAGCGCAGGCCCAGGGTGTTGTCGCTGAAGCCCTGGAAGGCAGGTGCCTCGCGGACCGCCTCGGCCGGTGCGGGCTCATGTTTTTCGACGGTTTGCGCCTGGACTAAAGGTATCGCCGCCACCACTCCAAATCCGCCGATCCATGCCGCCAGGGCCAAACGCGATATTGCCATTTAAATTCCTTTTAGTTGTCTGCAAGATGCCGGGTTCGCTGTAGCACGCCGAAAGTCGCCTACTTTTTTACGTTTCATACAATTGCAATACACATGCCAGCGCCGGAATCGTTGTAATATGACTTAAATGAAGCGATTCCGCGGGAAAAAATGATCGGCTCTTTTTTGTTGCATTAATATTATGCTCTAATGGTATTTAGTGCTCACTAAGCATGCAACAAACCCAGGAAGAAACCGGCATGGGGCGCCATCCCAAACTCCGCCCGGGAAGCGACCGGGAACGCGTTTATAAGTAGAGGGGTCACAAAGGGCGACGGCCCCTTGGCGGGGTTTGGGGTAGCGCCCCATGCCTGTCTGCTTACGGCGTCAAACCGGCTCGTGCGCGGCCGTCATCTGAACCCGCGATGGATGGAACGCCGCGTATTTGGCGCAGACAAACAGGATGCGGCGACTACGAGGTAGGCGAATGTTATGGTCGGCGTGCGGTCGAAGCCGACCGCCTCGCCGTGGATGAAGCCAAAGAATGTAAAGAATGTGCCGATCAGGGCCGCCTTGTCGAACTTCCGATCGATGATGAACACAGTGATCGCGCCGAGCACAATGCCGGCGAGGGTGGCGCCGCCGCCAAGCGTCTGCAGCCCGTGATAAAGCACGCCGACCTAATCCAGCTCGGCGTCGCCGATCGTCGCCGCACTGGTGCCGGCGCCACAGAGCGCGTTGTCGG
>JAYTTA010000323.1:0-1582 GCA_043745345.1 Acetobacteraceae bacterium
CGGCACGACGCCGATCGGTTGCGCGCCGAGTAGGCCAGCAGCACCGGCGCCTCAAACCCCGGGATCAACCGCTTGTAGCTGTTGGTCGACGGGTTTGTGAAGGCGTTCAGCGCCTTGGCGTGCTTGATGATGCCGCCGATCGCATACAGCGCGAGCTCCGACAGGTCAGCGTAGCCGTTGCCGGCAAACAGCGGCTTGCCGGCCTTCCAGATCGACAGATGGGTGTGCATGCCGGTGCCGTTGTCGCCATAGATCGGCTTGGGCATGAACGTCGCCGTCTTGCCGTAGCTGTGGGCGACATTATGGACGCAATACTTATAGATCTGCATCTGGTCGGCCATCGTCGTCAGCGTGCCGAACCTGGTGCCGAGCTCGTGCTGCGACTGCGCCACCTCATGGTGGTGCTTCTCGATCGGCAGCCCCATCTCGCCCATCGTCGACAGCATCTCGGCGCGAAGGTCGCTGTCGCCATCGACCGGCGGCACCGGGAAGTAGCCGCCCTTGATCGAGGGACGGTGGCCCATGTTGCCCTCCGGATAATCCTTTAGGGACGAGGCCGGGCCTTCCATGCTGTCGATCTGGTACATCGAATAGTTGCCGCCGGAGCCGAACTTCACGCTGTCGAAGATGAAGAACTCGGCCTCGGCGCCGATCACGATGGTATCGCCGACGCCGCTCGCCTTGACGAACGCCTCGGCAAGCTTGGCCGTCGCCCGGGGATCGCGGCCGTAAAACTGCCCGGTCGAGGGCTCGATGATGTCGCAAATGATAATCAACGACGGCTTGGCCGCGAATGGGTCCATCACCGCGGTGTCCGGGTCCGGCATCAGGATCATGTCGCTCTCGTTGATCGCCTTCCAGCCGGCGATCGAGGAGCCGTCAAACATGAAGCCGTCGCGGAACACGTCAGCGTCCACTGTCGAGACATGTTGCGCCGTGTGCTGCCATTTTCCACGCGGGTCGGTGAAGCGAAGATCGACGTATTCGACCCCGTTTTCCTTGATCATCGCGAGCACCTTGTCCACGCTGCCGGTGGAGATCACAGCCTTCTTCGCCATCCTGAGTCCCTGTCCTGTATCGCGCGCCGTGCCATTTGGCTGCCTGCCAGGCAACGGCGCCTTGAAAAAGGGGCCACCCCGCGTGACCCCTGAAATTTATGGTTGTCTTGTCAGACCGCGTCCTCGCCGCGCTCGCCGGTGCGGATGCGGATCACCTCCTCGACGGTGGAGATAAAAATCTTGCCGTCGCCGATGCGCCCCGTGCGAGCCGCATTGATGATCGCCTCGACCGCGCGTTCGGCCAGGGCATCGTCGCAGATCACCTCGATCTTCACCTTGGGCAGGAAATCGACCACATACTCGGCGCCCCGGTAAAGCTCGGTATGGCCTTTCTGGCGACCGAACCCCTTGGCTTCAAGAACCGTGATGCCCTGCAGCCCCACCTCGTGCAGGGCGTCCTTCACCTCATCGAGTTTAAACGGCTTTATCACCGCTTCGATCTTTTTCATGTCGCAAAGCTCCCGGCTGTTGCCGGGCCCCCCAATGTCAAGGCTGCCCAGGACGCTTGATTACTACATGGCAGC
>JAYTTA010000324.1:0-1581 GCA_043745345.1 Acetobacteraceae bacterium
CCATCCGGCGCGCTATATCACGGCGAATGGATTCCAGGAGACAGGCGATGATCCTTCGGCATGATCGCGGCGACGGTGTCGAGCTCGCCTACAGTCTGCTGCCAGGTGCGGGTCCGACGATCGTGTTCCTGCCTGGTTTTCGCAGCGACATGAACGGCGCCAAAGCGCTCGAGCTTGAGGCATTCTGCGCCGAACGCGGCCAGGCGATGCTGCGGCTGGATTACTCCGGCCACGGTGCCAGCGGCGGCGACTTCAACGACGGCACCATCGGCATCTGGCTCGCCGACACACTGCGGATCATCGATCACGCGGCGCCGGGCAAGCTGGTACTGGTCGGCTCCTCGATGGGCGGCTGGATCGCCATCCTCGCCGCCCTCGCGCGACCTGGGCGTATCGCCGGGCTGATCGGCATCGCCGCGGCAGTCGATTTCACCGAACGCCTGATGTGGCAGGCGATGACCCCGCCCGAGCGCCAAACCTTGCTCCGGGATGGCGTGCTGAACATGCCGAGCGAATACGGCGAGCCCTATCCGATCACCCTGCGCCTGATCGAGGACGGCCGCACCTGGCTGGTGCTGGACCAGCCAATTCCCCTTGCCTGTCCGGTGCGCCTGCTCGTTGGCCAGCAGGATGCCGACGTGCCCTGGGAGCTGGCGCTGATGCTGGCCGCCCAGCTCGAAAGCCGTGACGTGCAGGTGATGTTGATAAAGGATGGCGACCACCGCCTGTCGCGGCCGCAGGATCTGGCTCTGCTACGCGCTACCCTGGCCGGGCTTCTGCGCGATCTCGTGGTCGAGGATGCCGCGTAACCCTTCCCGGAATGTGGGGAACTGCCAGGCGATACCGAGCGTCTCGCGCGTCCGCTGGCTGGAGACCTTCCTATTTTCCGCCCAAAAACTGCGTGCCATTGGGCTCATGCCGGCCATCGCCTGCTCGAACGCGATCTCCGGCGGCGGTTCCATGCCAAGCAGCCGCGCCGCCTCGGCCACTACCTCGGTGCTCTCGGCCGGCTCGTCGTCATTGAGGTTGAACACCGAGCCGCCGGTTCTCCGCCGCGCCATCGCCGCCATCACGGCGCGTGCGATATCGTCGCGATGGATGCGGCCGAAGGCGTGGCCGGGCTTGACTACTCGTCGCGCGGTGCCGGCGCGCAGATCATCGAAACTCGACCGGCCCGGCCCATAAATTCCGGCGACCCTGAAAATGTCGATGTCGACGCGGTCCTTGAATTCCAGCCACGCAGCTTCGGCCACCAGCCGCCGTTCGGCACGCGGCGAGGATGGCGCCGGCAACGTGTCCTCGTACACCCATGCCCCGCCCCGGTCGCCGTAGACCCCGGTCGTGGAAAGATAGCCGATCCACGTCAGATCACGCGCCTCGCGGATCGCCAGGCCATGGCGGGCGAGCACCGGATCGCCATCGACCTCCGGTGCCGCGGTGATCAGAAGGTGGGTCGCGGCGCGGATGTACGATGCCGCGTCGGCGAAGGCGACAACATCGGCCTCGCCGATGTCAGGCTGCCGCCTGGTTCCGATCACCGCCATTCCGCCGGCACGGGCGAGCTCCGCGATCGCCGTCCCC
>JAYTTA010000325.1:0-1581 GCA_043745345.1 Acetobacteraceae bacterium
ATCCGGGAATTCAACGGCGAGACCTACGTCATGGAAAAAGCGCTGCATGGCGACGTCGCGCTGGTGGAGGCGTGGGAGGCGGATCGCTGGGGCAACCTGACCTACAAGCAGTCCGGCCGGAATTTCAATCCGGTCATGGCGATGGCCTCCAGGCTGACCATTGTGCAGAGCCAGCACATGGTGGAGTTGGGCGATATTCCGCCCGAGAACGTTCATACCCCGGGCATCTTCGTGGACCGGGTACTGCATGTCCCATACGGTGATCCCTCGGGTTTTTAGGAGTTTTCGACATGTCCGCAACGGCTTCTACAACCGAGTTCAAAGCCCTGACCCGCCCGCAGATGGCTGCGCGCCTCGCCCGTGACATTCCTGAAGGTTGGTATGTCAACCTCGGCATCGGCATCCCGACGCAGGTCGCCGACCACGTGCCGCTCGATCGCGAAGTGATCTTCCATTCGGAGAACGGCGTGCTCGGCATGGGTCCTGCGCCGGCCGAGGATAAGATCGAGCCGTGGCTGATCAACGCCGGCAAGCAGTACGTGACGCTTCGGAAGGGCGGCTCCTACGTGCACCACGCCGACAGCTTCGCGATGATCCGCGGCGGCCACCTCGACCTGTGCGTGCTCGGCGGCTTCCAGGTCGCCGAGAACGGCGACCTCGCCAACTGGGCGACCAGCGAGAACGACACCGCGCCCGCGGTCGGCGGCGCCATGGATCTGGCCGCCGGCGCCAAGCGGCTTTGGGTGTTGATGGACCACACCACAAAGGATGGCACGCCGAAGATCGTGCATCGCTGCTCGTATCCGCTGACCGCGGTGGGCACAACGCGGCGCGTCTACACCAACCTGGCGACACTCGACATCACCGAGCGCGGGTTTGTCGTGATTGATATGGCGCCTGGGCTTACGTTCGAGAACCTTCAGGCTCGGACGGATGCGCCTTTGCATAGGTAACTGAAGGCTGGGGCTCTGCCCCTCGACCTCGCTAAGGGCGAGCCCTTAGAACCCTTCTTAAGTAAGGCGGGTCCGGGGATGCTATCCCTAGCGGGGTTTGGGGCAGAGCCCCATGCTTGCTTTTGAATGGGGGAAAGAAAATGAGCGCTGCGGAAGACCGCGAAGAAAGCTTGCGCATGCTGCGCGACAGTGCGGCCGGCATCGCGCCGCGCGGCGGTAACCTCAAGCGCATTCGCGAACTGCGCTTTGTCGAACCGGGTTTCGACCGTGCCGTCTGGCAAGAAATCTGCGCCATGGGCTGGCCCGGCCTGCGCCTGTCCGAGGATGTCGGCGGCTCAGGTCTTGGCATGTCGGAGTTTTGTGCCCTGACGGAAGAGCTTGGCGCCGGGCTGGTGCCCGAGCCGCTGATCCCGGTCGCGATGGCTGCTAGCCTGTTGCCGGCGGATCATCTGGCGCCGGTGCTGGCCGGCGAGCGGATTGTCATCCCGGCGTGGCAGGAGCGGGCGAACTCGCTGAACTCTGTTGGCGGCACCACGCTGTCGGGCGGAAAGGTGTCGGGCAAGAAGCTGTTCGTGCCGATGGCGGCCGGGGCCGACGCCTTCCTGGTTACCGTGGCTGGCGGCATGGC
>JAYTTA010000326.1:0-1580 GCA_043745345.1 Acetobacteraceae bacterium
CACGTGCGAAACATTGCCGTGGCGGTCGGCCAGGATCTGAAGCTCGATGTGGCGGGGGCGCTCGACGTATTTCTCGAGGTAGATGCCGGCGGCGCCGAAACTGCGGGCGGCGAGGGCGCGGGCGCGCTCGACGGCGGCGATGAGGGTGGAGGCGTCGCGCGCGATGGCCATGCCGATGCCGCCGCCGCCGCCGGCCGGCTTGATCATGACCGGGAAGCCGATGCGGTGGGCGGCGGCGAGAATTGTTTCGGGGTCGGCGTCTAGCAGCCCGGAGCCGGCTGTCATCGGAAAGCCGTGGGTCGCCATGATCTGGCGCGCGCGCGTTTTCTCGCCCATGTCGGCGATCAGCTGGGGCGAGGGGCCGATGAAGGTCAGGCCGGCGGCGATCACCCGGGCTGCAAACTCCGCGTTCTCGGCCAGGAAGCCGTAGCCGGGGTGGATGGCTTGGGCGCCGGTCGCGGCGGCGGCGGCGAGCAGCCGGTCGGCATCAAGGTAGCTTTCGCGGGCCGACGCCGGGCCGATACGGATGGAGGCATCGGCGGCGGCGAGGTAGGGCGCGCCGGCGTCGGCGTCGGAATAGACCGCGACCGATTCGAGGCCCAGGCTTCGCAGGGCGCGGATTACACGGGCAGCGACGGCGCCGCGGTTGGCGACCAGCACGCGGTTGAAGCCTGTTTGGACGTTGGTCGCTGGACGCATCTGTCTCCCTGTCGTTCAGTGCGGCTTTCCACGGAAGGCCGGCGCATGCGTTTGACCCTACCCGACGATGGCATAGGCGCGGTCGCGTCACCATTCCGGGTGACGGCGTTCGATCGGGTCGATTCGACCAGCACCGTGGCGCGCGCGATGGCCGAGGCGGGCACCGCGCATGGCACGGTGGTGTGGGCGCGCGAGCAGAGCGCCGGGCGTGGGCGTCTGTCGCGGCAATGGTCCAGCCCGCCGGGCAACCTTTATCTCTCCGTTGTGCTGCGCCCCGCCGTCGCTGCCGCGCGGGTAGCGGAAATGGGCTTCGCCTGTGCGTTGGCGGTTGCCGAAACGGCGGAGGCGTTCCTGCCGCACGGTCCAGCGGCACGGCTGAAATGGCCCAACGACGTGCTGCTCGACGGCGCGAAGATCGCCGGCATTCTGCTGGAGGGGCAGTTTTCGGCCCAGAGCCTAGCCTATGTGGTGGCCGGAATCGGCATCAATGTGGCGAGCAGCCCCGACAGTCCGACGTATCAGACGATTTCGCTGCGGGCGCTAGGAAGCGGAGAAATTGAGCCCGGCGAGGTGCTGAAGGTTCTGCTGACGCGGCTTTCAGTATGGCTGGAAACCTGGACGGAGGTTGGATTTGCGCCAGTCCGCGCTGTCTGGATGGACCGCGCAGCGCGACTAGGCAAGACCATCACCGTTCGCATCGGCAATGAGCCGGTGGAGGGGCTGTTCGACGGCATCGACGATACCGGCGCGCTGCTGCTGCGAACCGCCGGCGGCATCCGGAGAATAACCGCCGGCGAGGTGGCGTTCGGTCAGGCGGCGACGGACACTTCGGCCACCTGATAGGGGAAACGGCGGATCTTGAGGACGTTGACGCCCTCGAT
>JAYTTA010000327.1:0-21929 GCA_043745345.1 Acetobacteraceae bacterium
ACGGCGACACTCAGCCCTGAATTTTACAAGCCCAGTCCAATACGAAATGATGGCAATGAACTGAACACAAAATCCTCCACTTTTCCGGAGCAAGTCCACACCACCAACTGCCCGATCTTGGCGTGCAGCTTCCCGACGTCCTCCTCCCGTGTGCCCGCCTCTGCTTCCTCCTTGCCGGAGAACACCGTCACCAAGCCGTCCAGCGCCTGACGCTTCCAATCACCAATCAGCGTCTGATGCACGCCGTGCTTGGTGGCCAACTGCGAAACCGTCAACTCGCCGCGCAACGCCTCCAGTGCAATCTTTGCCTTGAACTCCGCCGAATACCGCTTCCGTTGGCCCGTCATCGGGTCCGCCCTTCTCGTCAGGCGAACTAAGCTTAACCACCTGTCCAAAGAACGGGGACCATCTCACGGCAGGACGGCACCCAGTCGCGGGACGAGCTCAAGCCACTCCACTTTCTCAGGTCCGAGCGGAACGATCACCGACAGCCTCATGGCCGCTCCCCCAGGCCCCCGCGCATCCAGGCGTGGTAGCGCTTCAGTCCGCCGATCAACCAGGGCGGCGCATGCCGGTTGCGCCAGACGCCCGCCGCGTCCCGGTTCGCCTCGGTGTAGGTCGGATAGGCATGGACGGTGCCGAACACCTTCTTGAGGCCGATGCCGTGCCGCATGGCCAGGACCATCTCGGCCAGCATTTCGCCCGCGCGGGGCGCCACAATGGTGACCCCGAGGATGCGGTCCCGCCTAGACGAGGTCAGCACCTTCACAAATCCCTCCCGCGCGTCGTCCACGATGGCCCGGTCGAGCTCGCGCAGGTCGTAGCTTGTGACCTCGACGGCGATGCCTTGGGCCTTGGCCTCACGCTCGTTCAGCCCGGCCCGCCCAACCTCGGGCTCGGTATACGTCACCGCGGGCATGACGGCCCGGTCCGGACGAATGCGGTAGAAGCGGCCGAACAGGGCGTTGACGCTGGCGTGCCACGCCTGGTGGGCGGCCGCGTGGGTGAACTGCCATGGACCCGCGACGTCGCCGCAGGCGTAGATGTTCGGATGCAGGGTCTGCAGGTAGTGGTTGGTCTCGACGGTGCCGGTCTTCGTGAACGGGATACCCAGCTCCTCGAGGCCAAACCCGGACGTCCTCGGCTTGCGCCCCACCGCGACGAGAACGACGTCGAATGGCACCCCGAGACTGCCACCGTCGTGCATGAGGCGCAAGCTGCGCTCGCCATCCCGGACGGCGGCGCCAACCGCCTGGTGACCCGTCAGCACGCGGACGCCCTCCTCCTCAAGGCGTTTGCGCACCAGGGCGGAGACCTCGTCGTCCTCGCGCTCGAGCAGACGGTCCGACTTCTGCACCACCGTAACCGCGGACCCGAGCCGGGCGAACGCCTGCGACAGTTCGCAGGCAATCGGCCCGCCGCCGAGGATCAGAAGCCGCCTGGGCGCCGCCTCCAGCCGCCATAGGGTCTCGGAAGTGACGTAGCCTGTCTCATCCAGGCCTGGGATGGGCGGCACGGCGGGCTCAGCGCCGGTCGCGATGATGATGGACCGGGTGGTCAAGGTCTCCCCGCCGACCTCGACCGACCAGGGCGAGGTGATCCTCGCCCTGCCCTGCCGGACATCGACGCCGAGGCCGCGATAGCGCTCGACGGAGTCGTGCGGGGCGATGGCGGCAATGGAGGCACGCACATGGGCCATCGCCGCCGCGGACTCCACGGCACCGACAGGTCCGAGCAGGCCCAGCCGCGCACCTGCATGGGCCTGGGCGACCAGGCGGGCGGCGTGGATGAGCGCCTTCGAGGGGACACATCCGGTGTTGAGACAGTCGCCCCCCATCTCGCGTGCCTCGGCCAGGGTGACCTTGGCGCCGGACTTGGCCGCGACCAGGGCCGCCACGAGCCCGGCGGTCCCGGCGCCGATGACGACGAGATTGCGGTCGAACCGCCGCGGCCGTTTCCAGGTATGAGGGGTCATCGGTGCTTCACCATTTGCTTGATCACGACCCTGGCGGCGAGCGGTAGGCAGGCCAGCAGGACCAAAGAGACGAGCACCCCTGGCGATAGGATGCCGGAGAGGCTGGTCAGGTGCTCGAGCTGCGTGCCCGCGTTCACGTACACCAAGGTCGCCGGCAGCATCGCGACCTGACTGACGGCATAGAAACTCAGCACCGGGAATGTGGTGACCCCGAATAGCAGGTCCACCACGAAGAAGGGGATCGCGGGCACCAGGCGCAGGGTGAGCAGATAGAGCCAGCCATCGCGCGCCAGCCCCCGGTTGACCTGGTCCAGGCGCTTGCGGAAATGACGCTCCACCCAGCCGCGGAACAGGTAGCGGCTGGCGAGCAGGGCCAGGCTGGCGCCCAGCGACGATCCGAACGACGCCAGCACCGTTCCCTCTACCAGGCCGAACACCGCGCCGCCGGCGACGGTCATGACGAGCGCGCCCGGAATAGCCAGCGCGGCCATCAGAATGTAGGTCAGCAGATAGGCCCCCGCGAACAGCACGGGGTTCCGGTCGCGAGCCTGCATTAGGTCGTCGCGGTGCGACTGGAGCGATTCAAGCGAGAGCGCGTGGTGAAGGCCGAAGGCGAAGAACGCGCCGACGAGACCCGCCACCGCGGCAAGCAGAACTGCCCGGGGCAGCCAGGAGGGACGCCGCTTCGCGGCTGCGCTCATGCGGCGGTCGGCCAGCGCAGCGTCCGGGGCGCAAGTGCCTGCCCGGTTCGCGCCAGCTCCTCCGGGGGCAGGATATCCAGGCTGGGCCAGAGGCCGGAGCTCAGCGCATCCGCATAGCCTTCCGGGAGGCGCGCGGCCCGCATCGCCGCAGCCGCCGCGCCATGCTCGTACTCGAGCGGGAGGTGCTGGATTTCGATGTCAGCGTCGCCGGGCTCGAGCACGCTGAACCAGACGCGAGGCGTGCCGTCATTGGCCGGAACGCCGATGGCGCCCGGGTTGTGCCACAGCAGGCCGTCGACCGTGCGAGTGAATGGAATGCCGCAATGGCCGCCGATGACGCCGTTGCATCCAGCACCGCGGACCAGCTGCCGGAGGTCATCGTCGGAGGTCGAGCCGAAGACGAACGCATTGATCCGATCTGGGCTGCCGTGGACGACGGCGAGAAGCCGCCCGTCGATCTGCAGGTCGATGCGGCGCGGTAGGCTCCTCATCCATGCCCGGGCCTCGTCGTCGAGCTGGCCGTCGGCGTGGGAATACCAAGCGGCGGATAGTCGGTCGCAGGCCGACCCGGCCGTGAAGCCGCAGCTGCAATCCTGGGCGCGGCCCCCCAGGGATTCCTCGCAATTCCCAATCACGACATGGACGCCAGCGCGGCGGACGATATCGACCGTGGCCGCGGCATCGGCGCCGTAAGCCACGACGTCACCCGTACAAATGGTGCGCTCGACCGGGATACCTAGCCGCCGCGCCTCGTCCAGCAGGGCGCGCGTCGCCTGCAAATTACTGTAGCAGCCGCCGAACAGGAGCACGGCGCCGCGCGCTTCCACCACGGGGACCCCGCCCCGCGTCATTCCTGCGGCAACCCGACGATCGACAGGCCTGGCCTGGGCGCCAGAACAGCCCCCGCGACGAAGCCCGCGGTGCAGACAGCAAGGCCCCAGGCGTTCACGCCAAGGTCCAGCGCGAAAGGGCCGGACCCAAGCAAGACGCTCGCGGGGGAGATATGGAGTCGCCCGAAGGTCTTCACCGCGCGAATGACAAGCTATAGAGGCCGATCAGGCTGAACAAGAAGATGAAGCTTCCGCTCAGCACGCTAGCGAGCAGGCAGAAGGTCAGGCCGCCGTCCCGCGTCGCCTGGGAGACCTCAGGCAGCCCCTTGGCCTTCAGCCCTGGGAACAGGACGGCCAGTACGAGCAGCATGAACAGCTTTACCGCGGAAAACCCATATTTGCTGACTAGGAAATGCGGCAAGGAGCGGTATTCACCACGCGTCCGCAGCAGGTAGATGGCGAAGCCCGCCACCACGAAGCTCGGATAGCAGACCGTGTAGCCTATTCCACCTGTCAGTCCGTACGCATAGGCGAGGTCGGAGGCGTTGGCGATGGGTTTGGCGAACACCCAGGTGACCGCGGCGCTTATCGCCACCATCAACACGCCCGGGGGCCGCCCATCATTCTGCCGCCCGTCGAAGAACTGGGCAGCAACGACCCGGCGGGGCGTCACCCACCACGTGAGCGCGCAGAACGCCAACAGAACGAGCCAGGGTGCCGCTGTTTGCAACCATCTTACTCCTTGCAGGTCTTTGAAGGCGGACCGGCAGCGCCCATTCGACAGCTATGTCCCTTTGGCGCCAGGAAGGCTTAGGCACCTGCCTCCGACAGGGGAACGACCTGTCTTGGACCGGCAAAAGAAGCCAGGAGCACATGCCCGGTCGGCGACGCCCCTCCGAACATTGCCGGAATGGACCAGGTTAATGCAAGGTTCGGGTTCCGGCGCGATAAGGTTACGGTGCTCGACCGCACCCCGTCAGCTGCCTGATGGGAGCCTCATTTGGCTGACACAGCAGCGATCCTGCTGGCGACTTCGACCAGGCTCTGCCCGATGATATCGGGCGCGGCCATGATGCCAGGAAAGCTCTGACCCCGGGCGACGAACCCGGTGAACAGCCCTGCGCATTTGGCCCCGTGCACGTCCCAGGCGTGCGTGGCCACCAGCGCCAGTTCCGCGGGGGGCACGCCAAGCACCTTTGCAGCGTACAGATATAGTCCGCGACGGGGCTTCCACTGCCGGATGTCGGCAACGGAGATCACGCGCTCGACCTCCGAGGCGAGCCCCGCGCGCTGGATGAGCGCCTGCGTAGTTTCCGCCGCGCCGTTGCTGAGGGCGGCAACACGCACGCCCGCGCTCCTCAGAATACGGAAAGCCTCGGCGACGTCGGGATGAGGGTTGAGCTGCCCGAACCCGTCCAGCACCGCATCGAGCTCGACCTGGCCGAGTTCTCGCCCGTGTTCCCGTGCGACCTCAGCCAGCGTCGCGGCCGCTATGTCGCGGAACCCGGCATAAGTGTCCGTCGCGGCCAGTGCGAATGCGTCCCGCAGAATGCGGGCAAACCACGTCTCCAGGCAGACGCCCGGAATGCCCTGCGCAGAGAGAAGGGGCCGTAGGCTTTCGAGGGAGAAGGTGGTCTCGACGATGTCGAACGCGACGACGCGCGGGCCAGCCGCCATGGAAGCCTCCAGATCATTAAAGACACATAACGTCCGCGGGCAGACGAGTTCCCCTGTTCGCAGGCATTGTTATCGGGTTGCTTCCCGGGCGAAGGTATCCACGAAGCTTGCCGGCCCATGAATGGGTTCCGGACCAAGTTTGAGCCCGTGCCGACCGTGCACGTGCTGCCCGAAGAACTCGGCCGAGTTGTAGGTCAGCCAGACTTTACCGCTGTCGTCCTCCCAGACCAGCACCTTCAGCGGGAGGTCGATGGCAAGGGTCGGGTTGGTTCGCATGGCGGGAGTGCCGACCTTCGGATTGCCGAACACGACGACGGTGCGCGGGCGGAGCTACAGCCCGGCGGCCTCCGCCGCGGCGGCGTGGTCGAGCCTGGCGAAGACGACCCACCCCTTCGGCCGAATCGCAGCTTCAAAGCGCTCGATGGTATCGGACACGGTGTGGTTGCTCGCGACGGTCACGAGACCGCTCGAAGCAGCGGTGGTTACCGGCTGCGGCATGGACTGCTGGGCGTGGGCGGGGCTCGGTGGGCAAACGGCGAAGCACGCCAGAATGGCGATCGGTCCCAACCACATGTCTCTGTCCATCGCGGTCATTCTTTAGGTCCAGTTGGCCTAAATAGGTCCGCGCCGTCTATGTGCGTGGGAATCGGGCATATTTTGTGGCGGCTGCATCAGCCTCCGGCCAAGATGCAGGTCGCCCGGCTCCCGGAACTGCGGTAGATCTGTGGTCATGGCCTCGTGGCCTGCCTGGGGCTGCGCGCGGTAAGTCCCGAATATCCGGTCCCACCAGGACACGTTTAAGCCGAAGTTGCTGTCGGTCTCCCGCCTGATCACCGAGTGGTGGACACGGTGCATCTCCGGCGTCCCGACCAAAATCCGCAACAACCCGTCCGCGCGTCCCGGCAGCCGCACGTTACCATGGGTGAACATTGAGCTGGCGTTCAGCAGCATCTCGAGCACGACGACCGCGAGCGGCGGCGCGCCAAGCGCGATGACAGCGGCGCACTTTATCAGCATGGACAGGAGAACCTCGACCGGGTGGAAGCGCACGCCCACGCTGACGTCGAACTCCAGGTCGGCGTGATGCGTCTGGTGCAGCCGCCAGAGCACTGGAACCGCATGGAACAGGACGTGCTGGGCATAGATCGCCAGATCCGGCAGGACCACCGAGACCGGAATTGCGACCCAGCCCGGGGCAGCGACGACGTTGAATAGGCCCTAGCTCTAGGACTGTGCCAGCAGCCCGGCGCCGATAGCCCCCGTCGGAAGAAGCCGGCGGAGCAACAGCGTGTCGCGGACAACGATGCCAAGGTTGGCGGGACAACACACCCACCTGCCGAATGCCTGCTTACGACATGGGGCCGCGACCTTCCACAGCCCGATGAGGAAGAAAACGGAAACGAAAACACCCAGTCGAACGATCAGCTCGATGTTGAAATCTGGGACTGACACGACCCCTCCAAAGCGCTTGCGGCACACGCTCCGCTGCACGTACATCGAGGCGGCAGAGCAGATTACCGCGATGCAGGAGCGTGGTCAGGCGTGTCCATAGGGGCCTGTTTCCAGCCAGAGCCGTTCCATCTCGCCTGGAACGCGCTTGTATCCCCCCCCCCCTCGATTGCCTGCGACCGCCTGGTATCGGCTCTATCCCACTCGGCCCATAGCAGAGGGAGCGTGCCTGGTCGTGATGGTCTTCATCCCCGAAATGGTCCGTCGCGACTGCGACTTTTTCGGGCACTCTGAACCCATGAGGAGGGGGGGTGCCATGAGGCGGAAGCGGTATTCGGATGAGCCGATTGCCGTTGCCTTGCGGCAGGCAGACAGCGGCACGGCTATGGAGGAGATTTACCGCAAGCTCGGCGTGTCCGAGGCGACGTTCTATCGGTAGAGAAGGCAGTTTGCCGGCATGGGCACGGTGGAGGTCCACCGGCTGAAGCAGCTGGAGGAGGAGAACACCAAGCTACCCCGGCCCAGGGCTGTCCGGTCTGAAAATCGGAAACTATGAAGGCGGGCCAGATGGCATCCGGCGGAAAATGGACGGTATCCGCGGCGGGCACCTCGGCACGACCGTCAGCGCGGGCGCCCCAGAACCAGCTATCTGGTCCCGTATTTTGATCGCGACGTGGAAAAGACCCGTGACGAAGGGCTTCATTGGGTGCCTCCTTCAAGGAAGCGTTCGATGCCGACGTCATGCTTTGCCACGCGAGCATTGGCCTCCAGAAGGTAGGGCTGCGCTTCTAGGTTCGCCGCTGCGACCACCGCGAAGTCCTGCCGGAACTTTGGCATCATCTCGGCCAGTTCGGCGCGGATGGCGGCTTCGTCCACCGTGACCATCCGCCGGTTGCGCATAACGACGCGGCCGTCGACGATGGTTGTCTCCACACCCCGTCCGCTCTCGCTGAACACGAGCTGCCGCGCGGCACTGTTGAAAGGCATGTAGGCGGGGTCGGTGAGATCGACAATCAGCATGTCCGCCTTCATGCCCGCTTTCAGAGCACCGATCTTCCCACCCAGGCCGAGCGCCTGCGCACCACCGATAGTGGCGGCCCGGATCGCGTCCGCGGCGTGGATGCCGGTGGGCTGCGGATCGGTGACTGCGGCCATCAGGCAGAATGCCTTCATCGCCTGGAACATGTTCTGGCAGTCACCGCAGGTAGAATTGTCGCAGCCCAGCGCGATGTTCACGCCTTCGCAAGCCAGCGCGCGCATCGGCGCCACACCGCTTTTCAGTTTCATGTTGCTGACCGGGTTATGCGCCACACTCACCTGGCGCTCGGCCAACATACCCATCTCCTCGGGCTTCAGCCAGACGCAGTGGGCTAGCGTGGTGCCGGGGCGCAGCAGCCCGACCTCATCGAGCCACCGGATCATCGAGCCCCCCTGCTCGGCATAGATCGCGCGCGCTTTGGCGGTCTGTGCCTTTGTTTCATATACATGGGTGAAGACCGGAATCTTGTGGCGCAGGCCGATATCGCTGATCCCCTCGAGCAGCGTGCGCGACGAGCGCTGCGGACCGGATGGGCTGAGCCCCCAGCTAATCCGGCTCGGCAAATTCGCCCGGCGGGTGAGCTGCGCCTCAGTAAAGGCCAGGTCCGGTAGCGGATCGCGGTCGCTACCCTGGAGGCGGGCCAGCACCTCCGCCGGTATGCCGTCAGGCAGGAACGGCGCGATGTCGAGGGCGCCGATGTCACGCAGCGCGATCGAGAACAGCACACGAATCCCCACCTCGGCATAGGCGGCCAGGATCGTATCCAGCGTTTCTTCGTCCTGCGGCACAAGCGTATACATATCTTGTACTGTCGTGATGCCATTGCGGAGGCACTCGATGGCGCCGAGCAGCACGCGCATGCGCAGTTCCGCCCTGCTGCGCGGCCCGAAATAGGGCGCCATTGAATGCAGTGCCCAGATGTCGAACGGCATGTCCTCCAGCAGGCCTTTGGCGAGCACGTCGTAGGAGTGGTAGTGCGCGTTGACAAAGCCTGGCACGATCATCCGGCCGCGGGCGTCGATGATTTCGATGCCCGTTTCGCCCCCAGGCAGCTTCTCGCCAGGGGCCGTTACGGCCGCGATGCTGTCCCCCACGATTAGGATATCGCGCGCGCCGGGAACGTGGCTGTCGGTATCGGGGTCGAAAACAAGGCCGCCGCGTATGAGTATACGTGTGGGGCTGGGGGTCATGTGGCTGAAACTCCGAGGCCGTAACTACCTATGCTTAAGATAGCGCCTTTCAGGCCTCAGGGTTGCTGAAGTCGGCAGCACCGTGAAGCGCGGCAGGCGGACGGAAACGATAAGCCTTTCATGGCACATGCGTTGCATCAGGTTTCGGCGAACCATGCGATAGACAACCGAAGGACATCGTCAATGCCGAATTCCATGACGCCGACCCGCCGGACCGTCCTTACCGGCATAGGCGCCGGCGCAGCCCTGCTCGCATCGGGCCCGCGCCCGGCCTTGGCGGCGCCCAAGTCGCTCACCGTCGGCTTCATCTATGTCGGACCGAAGGACGATTTCGGCTACAACCAGGCCCATGCGGAGGGGGCCGCCTCCCTCAAATCCATGCAAGGCGTCACCATCCTTGAGGAGGAGCGTGTTCCCGAATCCGATGACGTCGTGAAAACCATGCAGAGCATGGTTAAGCTTGATGGCGCGACGCTGGTCTTCCCCACGAGCTTTGGTTACTTCGACCCCTACATGCTGCGCGTCGCGAAGGAGGAGCCGGCCATCCAGTTCCGCCACTGCGGCGGTTTGTGGGAAAAGGGCAAGCACCCGACGAACGCCGGGTCCTATTTTGGCTACATCGCGATGGGAATGTACGTGAACGGCATCGTAGCCGCCCATGCGACCAAGACTAAAAAGTTGGGCTTCGTGGCGGCCAAGCCGATCGCCCAAGTCCTGAACAACGTGAACAGCTTCGCGCTGGGTGCCCGCTCGGTCGACCCGTCCATCGTCACCACCGTGGTATTCACCGGTGACTGGTCCATGCCAGTGAAGGAGGCCGAGGCCACCAACGCGCTGATCGATGGTGGCGCGGACGTGATCACCTGCCACGTGGACGGGCCGAAGGTGGTCATCCAGACCGCAGAGGGCCGCGGCGCCTACACTTGCGGCTACCATGCCGACCAGTCCGCCCTGGCACCCAAGGGCTACCTGACCGGGGCCGAGTGGAACTGGGCCAAGGTCTATAAGATTTATGTATCCAAGATGCAGGCGGGCGAGCCCCTGCCGAACTTCACCCGCGGCGGCCTTGCAGACGGCTTCGTGAAGATGTCCGCCTACGGCCAGGCGGTCAGTCCTGCCGCGCGGCAGCGGGCGGACGCGGTGAAGGCCGAGATCATGGAGGGCGGGTTCGCCGTGTTCAAAGGCCCGCTAATGGACAACACGGGCAAGCAGATCATCGCCGCCGGGGGCGCTTATCCGGAGACGGCCATCGAGCTCGAGTCCACCAATTGGCTGGCCGAGGGCGTCAGGGGTTCGCTCACCTGAGCGGGGCGGGGGCCGCCGCCGCCCCAGCCGAAGCACCAGCTGAAGCCAGCGTGCCCGGCCCCACCCGGGACCGCAGCTTCCGCCTGCGCCAGGCGCTGGCGGCCGGTCTGGTGCCGGTCCTGGCCATCCTTGTCGCGACCGGGCTGTTCTGCGTGTTCCTGCTGGCCCTGGGCAAGCAGCCCTCCGAGTTTTTTCGCCTGGTCTGGCTCGGCGCGTTCGGCAGCGGTTTTTCGTGGCGTAATACCCTCAGCCGCGCGGCGCCGCTGCTGCTAACGGCGCTGTGCGTCGCGATCCCGGCGCAGCTCGGACTGATCATCATCGGCGGGGAGGGCGCGCTGGTGCTGGGGGGCCTGGCCGCGACCTGCGCGGCGCTGGTGCTGGCCGGGGCGCCGGCATGGGTCGCCTTACCGGGCATGGCAGCCGCCGCGATGGTCACGGGAGCAGCCTGGATCGGGCTGGCCGGATTTCTGCGCGCCCGGCGCGGCATCAACGAGACTATCACCAGCCTGCTGCTGGCCTACATCGCCGTGGCTCTGTTCAACCAGCTGGTAGAGGGCCTGCTGCGTGACCCGGCCAGCGTCAACAAGCCCTCGACGTTTCCGATCCCGCCGTCTGGCGTGATGCCGCCGCTGCCGGGCCTGCACTGGCACCCCGGCATTGCGGTGGGGGTGGTGGCCTGCCTGCTGTGCTGGCTGCTGGTATCGCGCAGCACCATCGGCTTCGCAGGAAGGGTCACCGGCGGCAATTTCCGCGCGGCGCAGTTGCAGGGCTTGCCAGTGAACGCGCTGATGATCGGCGCCTGTGCTCTCGGGGGCGCTTTGGCAGGGCTGGCGGGCGGGATCGAGGTGGCGGCCGTGCAAGGCCGGGCCACGGCGTCACTGGCGGCAGGATATGGCTATTCCGGCATCTTGATCTCGTTCCTGGCGCGCCACAACGCGCTGGCCATCATTCCGATGGCGGTGCTGCTGGGCGGCATCGCCGCCGCGGGCGGTCTGCTGCAGCGGCGCATGGGCCTGCCGGACGCGACGGTCCTGGTGTTCCAGGGCATGATCTTCATCGCGATCCTGTGCAGCGAGACGCTGTATGGGCGGCTCCGCTGGTTCCAGCCCCGGGTCAGCCCATGAGCGGAGCCGAGACCGTCCTGCTGGCGATGCTGGCCGGCGCGCTGCGGGTGTCCACGCCCTTCCTGCTGGTCAGCCTGGGCGAGTGTCTGACCGAGCGCGCCGGGCGGATCAATCTGGGCAATGAAGGCGTGCTGGTGCTGGGCGCCATGGCCGCTTACGCCGTGTCCTACCTCACCGGGCATCCCTGGCTCGGTGTGCTGGCCGCCGCCGCCGCGGGAGCGGCATTGGGGGGCCTGCACGGGCTGATTTGTGCGTTGCCACGCGTCAATGACGTCGCGGTAGGCATCGCAATTTTGCTGCTGGGGGATGGCATCGCCTTTTTCTTCGGTAAACCCTACGTCCAGCCTACCGCGCCGGGACTGCCGGGCATTCCGCTCGGAGGGTGGTTGTCCTTCCCGCAAGTCCAGAACGCACTGACCGTCAGTCCGCTGTTTCTGCTGGGCGTGGCCGTGGCGTTCGGCATGGCGTGGATGTTCCGCTCCACCCGGCTCGGCTTGCGGCTGCGGATCGTGGGAGACAGCGCGGATGCCGCCCGCGCCTTGGGCCTCTCTATCAACCGCACCCGGCTGTTGGCGACCATGGCCGGCAGCGCCCTGGCCGGCATGGGCGGGGCTTTTCTGAGCCTGGTGTATCCCGGCAGTTGGAACGAGGGCCTGTCGTCTGGCCAGGGGCTGATGGCGGTGGCCCTGGTGGTGTTCGCGCGTTGGAACCCGGTGGGGTGCCTGGGTGCCGCGCTGCTATTTGGCGCGGCCGGGGCGCTCGGCCCGTCCCTGCAGACGATCGGTATCACCGGCTACTATTACCTGGCATATGCCGCGCCATTTGTGCTCACGCTGATAGTGCTGGCCGCTACGGTGCGTCCGGGGCGGGCGGTGCGCGGGATGCCCGGCGAACTGTCCATAGCACGTTGAGGAAGAAGACATCATGAACGGATTGGGCGGACTGAACCCCTCGGGCAAGGGATTGGTTCTCGGGCTGGTGCAACTGGCGCTGCCGGCGATCGAAACACGGGCGGACATCACCCGGCAGACCCAGCGCATCGTGGACATGGTCGCCAAAGCAAGGCGCAACATGGCCTCACTCGATCTGGTGGTGTTCCCCGAATACGCCCTGCATGGCCTGTCCATGGACGTGCGGGACGAAGTGACGTGCGACATGGACGGGCCCGAGGTTGCGGCCATGCGCCAGGCCTGCGTGGCCAACAAGGTCTGGGGCTGCTTCTCCATCATGGAGCGCAATCCCGGACGCATGCCTTGGAACAGCGGCATCGTCGTGTCCGACACGGGCGAGATCAAGCTGTACTACCGCAAGATGCACCCCTGGGTGCCGGTCGAGCCGTGGGAGCCGGGGGACCTCGGCATCCCCGTCATCGAGGGGCCGCGCGGCGTCAAGCTCGGCCTCATCATCTGCCATGACGGCATGTTTCCCGAGATGGCGCGGGAGGCGGCGTATCGCGGCGCCGAGGTTATGCTGCGGACCGCCGGCTATACCGCTCCCGTACGGGACGCCTGGCGCTTCACTAATCAGAGCAACGCCTTCTGCAACCTGATGGTAACCGCCAGCGTGTGCATGTGTGGCAGTGACGGCACGTTCGATTCGATGGGCGAGGCGATGGTCTGCAACTTCGACGGCACGGTGATCGCCCACGGCACCAGCGGGCGCGCGAACGAGATCATCACCGCCGAGGTCCGGCCGGACCTGGTGCGGGAGGCGCGGGGCACTTGGGGGGTCGAAAATAACATCTACCAGTTGGGCCATCGCGGTTACTCTGCCGTGGCGGGCGGTGCCACGGACTGCCCGTATACCTACATGCAGGACTTGGCCGCAGGGCGCTACTGCCTGCCGTGGGAGGCGGAGGTGCGTGTGGTGGACGGCACCGGCTCCGGGCTACCGCCGCCACGGACACTGCTGAAGGCGGCGGAGTGATACCTGCCCAGCCCTATGCCTGGCCCTACGATGGCGATTTGTCGGGGACGGCGCTGCTGGTCATCGACATGCAGGCTGATTTCTGTGCGCCGGGCGGATACGTAGACAGGATGGGCTACGACATCGGGCTGACCCGTGCGCCGATCGGGCCAATCAGCCGGGTGATGGCAGCGATGCGGGCGCGGGGTGATACGGTGATCCACACGCGGGAGGGGCACCGGCCGGACCTCTCGGACCTGCCGGCCAACAAGCGCTGGCGCTCCCGGCAGGCAGGCGCGGGGATTGGGGACGCCGGGCCCTGCGGGCGCATCCTGGTGCGGGGTGAGCCAGGGTGGGGGATCATCCCCGAACTGGCGCCGCTGCCCGCCGAGGTGGTGATCGACAAGCCCGGCAAGGGCGCGTTCTACGCCACAGACCTGGAACTGGTCCTCCGCACAATCGGCATACGCAACCTGGTGCTGACCGGCATCACCACCGATGTCTGCGTCAGCACCACGATGCGCGAGGCGAATGACCGCGGCTTCGAGTGCTTGCTGCTGACGGATGGCTGCGGCGCGACCGACCATGCCAATCACCTCGCGGCCATCAAGATGATCACGATGCAGGGCGGCGTGTTCGGCGCCGTCACCACCAGCGATGCCTTCCTGACCGCGCTGCCCGGATGACCGCTATCGGGGTGGAGGCCGTGGGCATCGGCAAGCGCTTCGGCGCCTTCGCCGCCCTGTCTGGCGTGACGGTGAAAATTCGTCCGGGGACCGTGCACGGGCTGCTGGGGGAGAATGGTGCCGGCAAGTCCACTCTGGTGAAATGCCTGATGGGCTATTACCGCGCCGACGAGGGCGCGTTCGTGGTGGACGGGCGCGAGGTGGCTATCCAACGCCCGGCAGATGCGGACGCTCTCGGGCTCGGGATGGTTTATCAACACTTCACGCTGGTGCCCTCCATGACGGTCGCCGAGAACCTGGTCATCGCCCGCAAGCAGGTGCCGGCGGTGATCGGCTGGCGGCGGGAGCGGGAGGCGCTGGACGCCTTTGTGGCCACGATGCCGCTCCGCGTGCCCCTACATGCTGTTGTCGGTAGCCTGTCTGCGGGGGAGCGACAGAAGGCCGAGATCCTGAAGCAGCTCTATTTGCAGCGCCGGCTGCTGGTGCTGGACGAGCCGACCTCGGTGCTGACTCCGCAGGAAGCCGAGGAGATGCTGGGCCTCATGCGCGACCTGGCGCATGGCGGGACCGCAACGGTCGTGGTGATCACCCACAAGCTGCCGGACGTGATGCGCTTCACCGACGAGGTCACGGTGCTGCGCCGCGGCAGGGTGGCCGGGGCGGGCGCGACCGCGGGGCTCGACCGGCAGAGCCTCACGGCAATGATGATCGGGGAGCCACACGTCCCGCCCCGGCCCGCCCGGCAGAAGGGGACCGGGGCGGAGGCTCGCCTCTGTATCAAGCGGCTGACGACTTCTGCCAGCCTGGGCCGGGCCGGGCTGGACATCGCTGAGCTGGAGGTTCGTCCGCATGAGGTGGTGGGCGTCGCGGGCGTGGCCGGGAACGGCCAAAATGAGTTGCTTGAAGTGCTGGGCGGTCAGCGCCAGGCGCAGGGCAGCGTGACGGTCGGCGGGGTTGCTTACGGCGCCACACGGCATGAGGCCCAGGAACTGAGTGTGAGGGTGATCCCGGAGGAGCCGCTCCGCAACGGCTGCGTGCCGCACATGACGGTGACGGACAACCTATGCCTGCGGAGTTTTGATCGTCCGAAGCAGGCCGGGGCCGCGCGACGCTGGCTAGACCGCGGCGGGATGCGTCGCCGGGCTGAGGCAATGATGCGCGCCTATGGCATCCGCGCGCCCTCGCCGGACGCGCCGATCGGCGTGCTCTCAGGCGGTAACGTGCAGCGCTGCGTGCTGGCGCGGGAGCTGGAGGGCGAGGTGGCGCTGCTGATCGTCGCCAATCCCTGCTTCGGGCTGGACGTGAAGGCGGCAGCGGAGACCCGGTCCCGCCTAATGGCGGCGCGCAACAGTGGCAGCGCCGTCCTGCTCATCAGCGAGGATTTGGACGAAATCCTGGAACTGGCGGACCGCATCGTGGTGATGCGCGAAGGCCGCATCGTGCACGAGGCCGCGGCGGACGGGGCGGATGCCCGGTCCATCGGCGCGCACATGCTGGGTGCGGCCGGCGGCTGAGAGCTCGTCCACCGTGCCGCTCCGACGCTCAAGCCACGCCAGAATGCTGCCGCCGGTTCCTCGCGTTTAAGCCGAAACCGGGGCAACTTCAGTTCGGGGAAAGAATCTCCGTCGCCGCGCGCAATCGCCCCAAGCTCGAAAAGCTGATCGAGTACCTACGCAAAGGTGACGTCCTGGTGGTAACCCGCTTCGACCGGCTGGCCCGCTCGACCTCCGAACTGCTCCGAATAGCCGCGTGTATTACCGGGAAAAAAGCTGACTTTGAATCATTTGAGTGCGTATTCCGATGCATTCAAGCCGGTGATTCCGATGGAAACCAGCCATTGATTCCGACGCATTCCAGCCACCCCTGAGGGGTCCGGGCGGCGACGCGGTTCGCGAGCAGTCATCCACCGACGGCACGGTGTGTCTCAATGATCTCCGGGAAGCGCCATGCCAGGCCAGAGATTGCCAATGCGTCAGGTTCGAGAAGTCCTCCGCCTCAAACACGTCTGCGGCCATAGCGGCCATCAGATCGCGGCTATCATCGGCGTCAGCCGCTACACGGTCGCCGAATACCTGCGCCGGGCTGCGGTGGTCGGCATCACCTGGCCGGTGCCGGCGGTGCTGGACGACGTGCCGCAGGACCGCCGGCTGTTCAGCCCGCCGTTTGCGCCCGGTGAGCCGGTCCGCCTGCAGCCGGAGTGGGCCCGCCTCCACGCCGAGCTGCGCAAACCTGGCGTGACCCTGCTGCTGTGGGAGGAATACCGAGCCGGGCAACCGGATGGATATGGCTACACCCGTTTCTGTGACCTGCACGCCGCATGGCGCCGCCGTCTGTCGCCGACCATGCGCTAAACCCATCCGGCCGGAAAACGGCTGTTCGTCGACTATGCCGGACAGACGGTGGAAGTGATCGACTACGCCGAGGCGCGCTGGACGCAGTCGCTGCCGGATTGGATCGGCTGCCACGTCGGCGCGTTCGCCAGCATGGGCGGCGTCGCGCGCCAGATCGTCTGCGACAACCTCTAGGCCGGTGTCACCGCAGCCTGTCGCTACGAGCCGGGGATCAGCCGGAGCTACCAGGACATGGCCAGCCATTACGGCTAAGGTTGCGCTGCCGGCAATGGCGCCCCAAAGTACGGCAGGCAGCACCGCTACGGCAGGCATACGGCTTGCTAAAGCGCAGCAGGCAGACCGGAGCACGCACGTGGCAACCACGATCACCGTCCTTTACGAGAACGTCGACGATGCGACGTTTGATCTCGACTATTACTTGGCCAAGCACATGCCGCTCGTCGAGGAAAAGTTCAAACCTTTCGGCATCAAGGGCTGGCGCGTGCTGAAGGCGGTCGGCACGCCGTTCGGCGGCAAGCCGCTCTACAGCGTCATCGCCAACCTGGAGTTCGACACCGCCGACCAATTCAGGGCTGCCGTCGCAGCAGTGGGCGGACCCGTGTTCGGTGACGTGCCCAACTTCAGCAACAAGGATCCCATCGTGGTGATCGGGGATCTCGTGGGCTCAGCTTAGGGAACTCGCCCACCTCGCCCCATTGGGGTGGCAGCACATCAACCTCACCGGAGATTACCTCTGGAACGCCACCGGCAACCTCGGACCAAACGGGTTCAGGCCACTGCGCGGTATGAAAACCGAGTGGCCCGCAGCCGTGGCTGCCTGACCACGTTCCCGGTCCGTGCCACGAACCGTGCTATCCTGCCCGCTCTACGGCGTAGCCCCGAACCGGGACGCCGCCTGCAAGGGCGCCCAAACTGCGCGCGCAAGGCCGGTGCCAGCCTGATCCAGCCATATGCACCTTGACGAGCTACAAGACTCCACTAAGTATCGTAACGAATCTGAGGGATTGGTGCCGTCATGGTGAGCAAGCCGAGGTGCGTCTGCCCTTTAGGTGAGAACCCGT
The DNA here is from genome assembly GCA_043745345.1 of Acetobacteraceae bacterium. Lineage (GTDB taxonomy): Bacteria > Pseudomonadota > Alphaproteobacteria > Acetobacterales > Acetobacteraceae > PALSA-911. The sequence continues at coordinate 17,294 of JAYTTA010000327.1, forward strand.
TCAACCGCGGCAAGCTAGGTCGGCGCCAGGCGCTTCAGGCTACCGGCCTCGGGTTCGTCGCGACCCTCACCGCCATCCTCGTCGGCGCCGGGCACACCGTCCAGGCCCAGCCGGTAGCCGGGACACCTCCGATCGTGGACGGCCTCTCGGTCCGCATCCTCGCCGACAACCACACGGACCGCTTCAGCATCCCCGTCACCACGCCGGGCATGAAAATCGAACGCACCAGCGGCACCGAGCGTGCCGGGGTTGCACCCGTCATGACATTGCGGGCCGAGTGGGGCCTGTCCATGCTTGCCGAGTCCGTCCGGGCTGACGAGACCCGGCGCGTGATGATCGACTTCGGTTACACGCCGGACGCGCTTCTCGGGAACATGGACCTACTCAAGCTGGATCCCGCAGCCATCGACGCCCTCGTCCTGAGCCATGGTCACATCGACCATTTCGGCGGGCTGACCGGACTGCTCGCCGCGTCCAAGGGGCGACTGAAGCCGGGCTTGCCGCTGTTCGTTGGCGGCGAGGACTGCTTCTGCACCCGCCAGTCCGGCACTGGCGGCGACTTCGGCGCGCTTGACCGGCCCGGCATCCTGGCCGCCGGCATCCGGCTCATGATAGCCGAAGGCCCCGCCGTCGCTGCCGGCCACGCCGTCACGTCCGGACAGATCCCAAAGACCACCCGCGAGGACCCGCTGCGGGCGACGAACGAACGCACGGGCCTGGCCGCCGGCCTCGGCTGCGACCCGGCCCTGGAACCAGCTTCCAAAAACACTGGCGCCTACATTCCAGACGACTTCCAGCACGAAATCGCCACCAGCTACGTCGTCAAGGACAAGGGTCTGGTGGTGTTGACCTCGTGCAGCCACCGGGGCGTCCTGAATACGATCAAGCAGGCGCAGGCATCGACCGGCGTCGAGAAGCTGCATGCGCTGGTCGGGGGCTTCCACCTCGTGCCTCCGCTGAGCGACGACTACGTGCGCCAGACCGTTGCCGACCTGAAGGCTCTCAGCCCCGACTACGTCGTCGCGGCCCATTGTTCCGGCGAACGGTTCTACGACCTGGCACGGGCGGAACTGCCGGGCCGGGTCGTGCAGGCGAATGTCGGGTCGCGGTTCTCCTTTGGAACGCTGGCAGCATAGTGCGAGTGTCAATCGGTCAGTACCGGCGAAGTGCGAACCTTTGGTAAATCACCCTGCTGATCGGCGTTTGGGCGCACCGCTGACCGTTACCTACGCTTGCCCCAATGGGGCCGAACGCAGGAGATAAAAATGGACCGAATGCAGCTGCCTATATGAGTGATCGGCCAGGCAGTGGCCGTGGCTTTGCTGGCATCCCCTAGCTATGCAGGGCCGCAATTCGTCGATGGCGCGGCGCTATCAGGATAAGATGCCGTGGCCTACCAAGACGAGGGTGCGGCGGTCCGCGGCGAGCCGGCGATCACCACGGAGTGGAACGGCGCGGCCTTGCGCTTCGCCTCCCCAGCGCACTTGGCGCAGTTTCGTACGGACCCGGCGCGCAGCGCACCCGCCTATGACGGCCATTGCGCCTATTCAGCGACCGAGGGCCGTAAGAGTGGAGGCATACCGGAGATATGGCAGGTCGCCGGCGGGCGGTGCCCTCAAGGCAAGGGCCGTTGCCGATAACGGGCAGGACGCACTCTTCACCATCTCGCTCAAGGGCTTTGCCACCGCTTTTGATCGGACCTCTGCCTTATTGAAGTAGACGGGTTGGATCGCCGATTTCCCGCTGGAGCCGGCCACGCACGAACAGAGGATCTCGCGCAAGACAACCCCAAACGGGTATGCGTCACTGCAGCACAATCTCCACTCGGCGGTTCTGCGGCTCGCGCATGTCTGGACCGGTCGGGGTCAGCAGGCGGGTGTCGCCAAAGCCCTGGATGGAGATGGAGTCGCGCGATACCCCGCGGCGCACCAGCTCGGCGGCCACCGCCTGTGCCCGGCGCACCGACAGACCCTGGTTGTAGCGGGCAGCGCCAGACGTGTCGGCATGCCCGTTGACCTGGATCCGGGTGAGTTGCACGCGCTTGGAGGCGTCCGCGGCGTCGGCGATGATCTGGCGGGCCCGGTCGGTCAGGTCGGCGCGATCCCAGTCGAAGAACACCAGGTAAGTGCGGGTCGCTGCCGGCGCCGGAGCGGCCGTCGGGATACCGGCGATCGCGGCCGGGGCGGCGCCGAAGGCATACCTCAGGCCGCCATTGAAGGCCCAGCCGCGCGCGCCGCCGCCCACATCGTGCTGCCAGGCGACATCGCCATAGACGGAGAGGTTGCGGGTCAGCGTGCCGGTGATGCCGCCGCCGACCTGCAGCGCAGTGCCGAAATGCCCGGTGGCGAACGAGACATTGCTTAGGTGCACGGCGTCGCCACCATCGATGCCCTGCAGCACGTTGGCCTTCAGATAGGGCGTGAACAGCATGCCGTCCGGACCGGCGAACTGCCGGTTCAACCGCGCGCCGCCACGGAAGATTCCCTGGTCCCGGCTGCCCAGACCAACATTGATCCCGTCCACGTCGGTCCGCTGCGCGAAATTCAGCTGCTGGTAGACCAGCTGCACCTGCGGCTCAACCTTCAGGCCTTGCCAGCCGAGGGGGATGGGATAGCCGGTCTCGACCGAGGCAGCCACCGAGGTGCCGTTCATGCCCGTGGTCTGGCCGCGGCTCGGGGTCGAGAAGCTGCCGTCGAACATGCCGCCGGAGACGATGCCGTCCACATACCAGCCGGCGCGGGACTGCCAGGTGACAATCCCAGCCAGGCTTTGGGTGTTGAACAGCCCCTTGCTGATCCCATCGACCGCACTCGGTTGGAACCATAGCCGCCCGACCGTGCCCGCAAGGCCGACCCGCAGCGTGCCATTGGAATCGTCGCGGGCGATCCAGTTGCCGCCGAACTGCATTGCCGCGTAGTCCTGCAAGGAGTTGAAGCCGAAATCCGTGAAGCTGCGGTCCGACGTGTAGTTCAAGCGGCTGCCAAAGGCGCGGACAAACACCTCGCCCTGCTGGCTGCGGCCCTGGAACTGGTCGTCGCGAATTTCTCCTAGGCGGCGATGCAGGCTATCCAGGTCCTGAAACCCGGCATTGAACAAAGCTGTCGGGGCGGTCAGGTAGGCGGGCACCTGCGGCGCCACTTCGAGCCGCACACCCGGGGGGACCGGCGGGTTAGGAGGCTGGGGCGGCACTGGGGTCGGCTGCCCAGGCACGGACGGTGGCGGCGGTTGCGGGGTCGGTGGGACTGGCTGCGGCGGTAGCGGGCCATTGGGCGTCACGTAGGCGTTCTGCAGCCGATAGTCCCAGTGCTTGCTGGCATTGCCGACAAGGCTCTGCGGTGCATAGGCGGGTCCGTTCGGCGAGCCCGGGCCGTAACCGTTAAGATTATATTGGAACGGCGTGCCGCCATCGATGTATCCGTGTGGCAGCGTGAACGCGCCAGCCGACGAGGCACCGCCCACCTGGATGATAGAGATACCGTCGGCAGCGTCGGGGATGCCAGTACTCGTGAATGTCCCCGTTCCGACACCATTTACGCGGACACTGGTCGTGCCGCTGGTGGCACCGCCGATCAGCAACCGGTCGGTTACCTGATTGGACAACGGGCCGCCGGCGTTCAGCAGCGTGTTGAGCACGGCGGTGCCGCCAGCGCTGGCGTAGTTGCCGCCCACGGCGAGCGTGTTGCCGATGCTGGAGCCGGCCAGATTGACCGATCCCTGGTTCAGCAGGCCGCCTGCTATTGCGAAGAGGCCGACTGGCTCTCCGGCGAACGCGGGAAGGGCGTTGCCTGCTGCGACGGTTCCGCTGTTGACGACGCTCCCCGCGACCGCGCCATAGCCGGCCAGTTTCGCTCCTCCCGCGACCGTCACGGTCCCGCCCCCCGCCAATGCGGCGGACCCGTGCGATGCATCCCCCACGGCCAGGGTGCCGAACGAGACTGTCGTAGCGTCGGCGTAGATGTTTACCGCGGTCAGAATGGTCGTGCCGCCGCCGATTTGCGCCAGGCCGCCCGTGCCGGAAATCACCCCGGGGAAAATCACCGTGTCGCTTCGGTTGAACGCCAGCACGGAATTGTCGGTGACGTTCCCCACAATGCTCCCAGAGGTGCCGCCATTGCCAAGCTGGAGCCTCCCGGCCGAGATCGTCGTGCCCCCAGTGTAGGTGTTCGTCCCCGTCAGAATCGCGGTGCCGCTGCCCACCTGCGTCAGCGTGCCTGTACCGGAGATGGCGCCGCCCAGGGTGAACGCGTCGCTACGGTCTAGCACGAGCGCGCTGTTATCAAGGATATCGCCGGCCACCCGTCCCGACGTGCCGCCGTTGCCGAGCTGCAAAATGCCGGCGCTGATCGTAGTGAGGCCGGCATAGTCGTTGTTGGAGGTCAGGATGGTGGTGCCGGTCCCGGCTTGCGCGACCGTGCCGCTGCCCGAGATAAGATATGGCACCGTTACGATGTCGCTCCGGTTGAAAACGAGGTTGGCGTTATCGAGGATGTCGCTGATCACGCTCCCCGAGGTGCCGCCGTTGCCGAGTTGCAGGGTGCCGGCGATGATCGTCGTCCCGTTCGTGTAGGTGTTGGCGCTGGTGAGGATCGTCGTGCCTGCGCCGGCCTGCACGACGCTGCCGCCCGCGCCCGCGACC
>JAYTTA010000328.1:0-5733 GCA_043745345.1 Acetobacteraceae bacterium
TGGTACGCGCGCCCCGAAGCCCGCACCCGGCTGATGGTCACTCCCGCCGACCAGACGCCCAGCTTTCCGCACGACATACAGCCCGACGAGCTTGATGTCGCGATCGGTATTGACCGCATGCAGCAGGCGCTCGACATCGAGGTTCGCCGCGTCGAACACGCCTGGGCCGGTCTGCGCACCTTCACGCGTGACGGCAGCTTGGCTTTCGGCTGGGATCGCGCCAGCCCGGGCTTTTTCTGGAATGTCGGCCAGGGCGGCTACGGCATCCAGACCAGCCCGGCCGCGGGGAAGCTGGTGGCCGACCTCGTCGCCGGCCGCGATCCCGGCCCCGCCGCCGCCATCCTCGCTGCAATCGATCCTGGCCGGAGCCCGCCGACAGACGCCGCATAAATTCTAGAATAGCGCGAATAAAATCACGTCCGAGAAAATCTCCACCCCGGGCAAGCTCCCCGGCATGCCGCTCTCCAAGGACATCACCCGAATGCCGGGCAACCGCGCCGGACTGCCGCCGCGAAGTTTGACGACGCCGGATTTGGATATTCAGTGCGATCAGCACCTGGACCCGCCCGACTAGGTAAACATCTCAGTTTCCAGCTCGATCTTTGCCGGATCGAGCGTCATCCCCAGACCAGGCTCCGAGTTCGGAAAAATCTCGCCATTCACGGGCACCACCGGGTGCGCCAGAAAATGCTGGTTGATCGCGTTCCACTTGACCAGGAACTCCTGGTATGGCGTCAGGATCGGCGACTGCGCCAGCGAGAAGTGAATACCCACCGGTGTCGAATGGCCGTGCGGAATGACGATCAGGTCATGCGCGCTGGCCAGCGCCGCGATCTTCAGGGTCTCCGACAGGCCGCCGCACCAGTAGATATCCGGCTGCAATATATCCAAGGCGCCGGCATCGATAAACCGTCGAAAACCCCAGCGCGTGTATTCATGCTCCGCTCCCGACAGCGGGATCGAGATCTTGTCCTTGATCCGCCGGTGACTGTCGATGCGGTCCGGCATCACGCATTCCTCCAGCCATTTCGGCCGGAACTCGGTAATGCGGCCGGCGAGCTCGACCACGTAGGGTACGTCCATCGACTGCCAGCAATCGAGCATGATGTCGTCATCCTCGCCCAGCGCCTCCCGCAGCGTGCGCACCAGCTCCACGTTGTGCCTCATGCCCGCCGGCCCGCTCATCGGGCCGTGCCGGAAAAACCATTTCTGCGACCGGTAGCCCATCGCCTGATATTGCTGCGCCCGGTCGCGCACCCGGGCCGGATCGAGCACGTTGAAGCCCAGCATGCTGGCATAGGCCGGGATCGACGGCCGCGTCGGACCGCCGAGCAGCCGCAGCACGGGCACCTTCAGCCAGCGACCCTTGAGGTCCCACAACGCGCAGTCTACCGCCGAAATCGCCAGCATCGCGTCGCCCTGGCGGCCGTGCACCATCACCCGGTGCATCTGATCCCACAGCATCTCATGCGCGATCGGGTCGCGCCCGAGCAGCAACGGCCGCAGTCGCCCGGCAACGATCGCGGCCACACCGTCTGGCATCGGCCCGGCTATGCCACTTACGCCATCGTCGGTGTTGATCTCGACAAAACAGCTCTCGATGCGGAAGTGGTTGGCGTCGATCTGCTCGCCGCCCTCGAAATCGTCGCGCGCGCGGTAGTCGGCATAGATGTCCACCGGGCGCACCAGCCGCTCCTCCCAGAACGGCCCGTCGGTCTCCATCGTGCCGCGCAACCGCCGCACCCTCACTGACGTTATCTTCATGAACCGTCTTTTCGATGTTGCCCGGATTTCATGGTAAGACTGAGCCGGCGGACTTGGACAGCAACCTTATCGCGGGGCACCTGGATCGGCCCACACAGGAGTATAGGAATGCAAGACCTTACTACCGTCGGCCAGCACTTCCTGTCGGATGCCGCCACCAGGCGCGGCTTCAGCGAGGACGCCGCTGGCGCCGCGCTGCTGGCGTTGCCAAACAACTCCGGCACGGCTCAGTTCAACCATCCTGGATTGGCCGGCATGGGCCAGTGGCCAACCGGCGTGGTGATGGTCGGCGATATGTTCAACGATAGCCCGGAATCGCGCGTCGGTGCGCTCTGCCACGACCTCGCGGAGGCGCTGAACCATGGCGGCGTGTTCCACGAGACGGCCGCAACCCCGGAGCCGGGTACATCGGCAAACCGGCGGCCCGCTGAACTCGGGTCGCCCAGTTCTCCCGGCGCCCAGAATGACAGACGCTGTGCGGTGTCTCCCGCGGCACGCCGTGTCGCCGTCCAGCCTGGCGGCAAGGTCACCGTCTACGACACCGGGGAGCCTGCGATCCACGGTGTGTCGCAGGCGCAGGGCGGCTCCCAAACGCTGGTTTTCTCCAGCCAGACAGGCCAGGTCTCGACCGCGGTCCTGCGGCCGGCAAAGGCCTGAGCCCGCTTTCTAGGAGGGAAATGAGATGTACGTCGCCATGAACCGGTTCAAGGTAGCGCCCGGGTCCGAACGTGAGTTCGAGTATGTCTGGACCTCGCGCGACACGCATCTGCGCGATGTTCCGGGCTTCGTCGAATTCCACCTGCTGCGTGGTCCGGCGCGCGACGATCACGTGCTCTATGCCTCGCACACCATCTGGAGCAGCTTCGCCGCGTTCGAAGCCTGGACACGATCAGAGGCATTTCGACTGGCGCATCAGAACGCCGGCGGCAACAAGGCGCTGTATTCCGGCCATCCTGAATTCGAAGGCTTTGAAGCCGTGCAGACCGTGCAACGCGTCCAGGGCTAAGTGCGATCACGGCAAGGCTCTGTCTCGCTTCGTCAACGAAACAGCCCGGAATGCCTCTTGAGCCAAGGCATTACGCCGGCAGAAAGGAAGTAAAACATGGCAGACGTTCACTACAAGGTTGTCGAGCACGACGGCGGCTGGGCCTACACCCAGCAGGGCGTCTTCTCGGAGCCGTTCGCGACCCGGAAGGAAGCCTTGCAGGCGGCGCAGGTCGTTGCCGCCGAGCAGCGGGTGCCGGGCGACACGACGCAGATCCAGTACCAGGACGAGTCGGGCAAGTGGCATTCGGAATTATCCAAGGGTGATGATAGGCCCGCTGTCGATGTCGATACCGCGCCCTCGAAACCGGCATCATCCCTTTAACGAAATTTCCTGACCGGAGCGGCGACGATGCTGCTGCAAAGATGGGGCTCCGCCCAAACCCTGACCTAAGTCAGGCGCACCGGGGCGCTACGCCAAGGCGGCGAACCATCGCCCAAGCGAACTACCCTGCTGCTGGCCAAGCTCGTTGAGCGGCACATCGACGTCGCGGATGGGAATATCAATGCGCGCCAACCGGGCAGCCTGGGCAGCGATGTTCGCCACGTTCCCGGCACTCTCGCCATGACGCACGATCCACATCCGGTCCGGCCAGCGCTGCTGCATGCTGCATGCTGATTGCCACATTGACCAGAACAATGCCTCAGGGTGGCAAGCGTTTCAGCCTGTCGTGGGTGCGACACCATATTTCCCGAACCAGGCGAGCGTGCGGCGCCAGCCGTCCTCGGCCGCCTCGCGATTGTAGCTGGGCCGAGTATCCGAATGGAAAGCATGTCCGGCTTCGGGGTAGATAACGATCTCCACGGTCTTGCCGGCTGCCTTGGCGCGGGCTTCGGCGGTGCGAACCTGGTCTACCGGAATGCTTGCATCCTTGCCGCCATACAGTCCGAGTAAAGGACACTGAAGCTGATCGGCAAGGTCCAAAGCGGTTTTGGGCTGTATGTCGCTGGTGCTACCGCCAAGCACGCCATACCACGCGACCGCTGCCTTCAGCTGCGGGTTGTGCGCGGCATACAGCCACACTCCCCGGCCGCCACGGCAGAAGCCTGTAACCGCCAGCTTGGTAACATCGCCGTGGTTCTGCGCAGCCCAAGCAGCGGCCGCGTCAAGGTCGCCCATGATCTGCGCGTCCGGTGTCTTGGAGATCACCTGGCTGAAGATCTGAGGGATATCGGTCATTTTGCTCAGGTCACCCTGCCGCACATAGACCTCCGGAACGATTGCCAGGTATCCGGCCTTGGCAAACCGGCGGCAGACATCCTTGAGGTAGTCGTCGATGCCGGAGACGGCTTCGATCAGCAGGACGATCGGAAAGCTGCCTTCCTTGTCCGGACGGGCGAAATAGGCCGGTATGTTGCCACCATAGCTTGGCACCTGAATGTCGTCGGCTACCACGCCTGTGCTGTCGGTATGGACGGCCTGTGCCTCCGCCCCAACTGCTGCAAGTGTAAGGCCGGTCACCAGGCCGGAGCCCATGATTGCCCGCCGTCCCAGCGGGAAGCGATGTATGCCGATGGCTTCGCTATGATCGTTCATCAATCGCCCCCAGAATGGCCTGTGGGATCAGACCATCGCAATCTTCAGGTTATCGTCAATCTTGGCCAGAAAATTCTGCGTGTTCATCCATGGCTGCTCGCGCCCGATCAGCGAGGCAAGGTCCTTGGTCATGTGGCCGCTCTCGACCGTCTCGATGCAGACCCGCTCCAGCGTCTCGGCGAAAGCCGTCACGTCCGGCGTCGCGTCGAATCGGCCACGATACTGCAGGCCCCGGGTCCAGGCGAAGATCGAGGCGATCGGGTTGGTCGAGGTCTCGCGCCCTTTCTGATGCTCCCGAAAATGCCGCGTTACGGTGCCGTGCGCCGCCTCGCTTTCCACCGTGTTGCCGTCCGGGCTGAGCAGCACGGAGGTCATCAGGCCGAGCGAGCCGAAGCCCTGCGCCACGATGTCACTTTCTACATCGCCGTCGTAATTCTTGCAGGCCCACAGATAGCCGCCCGCCCATTTCAGCGCGCAGGCGACCATGTCGTCGATCAGCCGATGCTCGTAGGTCAGGCCGAGCGCGTCGTACTGGGCCTTGAACTCGGCGTCGAAGATCTCCTGAAAGCGGTCCTTGAAGAAGCCGTCATAGGCCTTCAGGATGGTGTTTTTGGTCGACAGATAGACCGGGTATTTCCGTGAGATGCCGTAGTTGAAGGTCGCGCGGGCAAAGCCATCGATCGAAAGCTGGGTGTTGTGCATCCCCATGGCGACGCCGGGGCCCTTGAAGTCGTGCACCGAAAGGATCTGAGCCCGCTCGCTCTCATCGGCCGGCTCATAGACCAGCCGCACCCGGCCTGGACCCGGGATTTTCATCTCGGTCGCTCGGTAGATGTCGCCATAAGCGTGGCGGCCGATGACGATCGGCTGGGTCCAGTGGGGTACCAGCCGCGGCACGTTGCGGCAGATGATCGGCTCACGGAATATGGTGCCGTCGAGGATGTTTCGGATGGTGCCGTTCGGGCTGCGGTACATCCGCCGCAGGCCGAATTCCTCTACTCGCTGCTCGTCCGGCGTGATCGTCGCGCACTTGATACCGACGCCGAACTCCTTCGTCGCGTTGGCCGCATCCACCGTCACCTGGTCGTTGGTCTTGTCGCGGTACTCGATGCCGAGGTCATAGTAGCGCAGGTCGATGTCGAGGTAGGGCAGGATCAGCTTATCCTTGATAAACCCCCAGATAATGCGGGTCATCTCGTCCCCGTCTAGCTCGACTACCGGGGTCTTCACCTTGATCTTCGCCATGTCGCCCTCTCGCGTTCAAACAGGCCACGCCGATCGGGCCAAGCTCGCAACTTTCGGTCCGACAATCGCATCCGTCATGCGGCTCGGCAAGTATCTGGCGCGGTTCGTTATTGATGCGTGTGCTTTAGTCGATGAAGCGATAT
>JAYTTA010000329.1:0-1574 GCA_043745345.1 Acetobacteraceae bacterium
TCAGCCCGGCATCGAGCGAGGCGCGGGCAAGCAGCAGGAAACTCTCGGGATCGGTGGGGTTGGCCGCCGCCAAGGTCCGTGCGTGGTTGACGCCGTCGAGCGGGGTCGCTGCCCCCGCCAGCGCGAACGAGGCCACGTCCGGGTGCGGCCGGATCGCCCAGCTTTCGGCGAGCACCGTCTGGGCACGGCCTTCGCGCCCGATCCGCCGCATCTGCCCGGCAAAGGCGATTGCCGCCGGAGCAAGCCCGGGATCGGCCTCGAACGCATTTCGCGCGAGTGTAAGCGCGCGGTCGGCATCAGATTCGGTCCGCGATGCGGCGACCGCCAGCGCGGCGCGGGCTGCCGAGGTCTTGGCCAGCCGCATCGCCTCCGGCCAGTCGGCCCCGCGGATCGCCACCCGGGCGCGCTCGTCGGCCAGCCATGACACCCCGGGATTGGCGGCTTCGGCCTTGCGCGCCAGCTCGGTGGCCTCAGGCCAATCCTCCCGCGCGATCGCCTGGCGCAGCAGGCCGCGAAAACCAAGGAACGCGCCTTGCGGCCTGGCCGCCAACGCCCGCAATGCAAGGGTCGCCTCCTCCTCACGCCCGGCCAGCCGCCCGGCCTCGGCCGCAAGCAGCAGGGTTTGCGGCGTGTCGCCGAGAAATTTCCGGGCCCGCGCCGCCTGCCGCCGCGCGATCCCGGGTTCGGCTGCGGCCAGGGCGACCAGGGAAGCGGTGACCGCCTCGTCACCCTGGCGCCGGCGGCGATGCAGACTGAGGCCGGCAAGCCGCCCTGGAATACGAATCAGCCCGATCAGGAGATGCAGCAGCACCGCCAGCAACACGATCGTCAGCACCGCGAGCGAGGTCGGCAGATCGATAGTAAACGTGCCGATTTCCGCCGACACCCGGCCCGGCAGCGCCGCCAGGCCGAGAGCGGCGGCGACGACGATCACGGCGATGCCGAGCAGCCAAAGCACGCCGACCATCAGGAACGGGCCATCAGGAACGGGCCGCGAGATCGGAAAGGGCCGCGCGGGCCGCCAACAGGGCGCGCGCGTCGGATAGCCAAACCGACATCGCCTGCGCCGCCGGCGGGTTCAGCCCGCCAAGAATGCCGACGGCACCGGCCAAGTCGCCTGCATCCAGCGCGCGGCGCGCCCGCGCGACGACACCGGCGGCCGGATCACCGACCAGGACCTCGTCGCCCTGGCGGATGCTGACCAGCGACTGGGCACGGTTCCAGAACCGCCGCGCGGTCGAGACATCGGCATCGGCCGGCCGGCTGGCGGCCAGGGCCGCATCTGCCGCCTCGGGAAACGCCAGCCGCAGCCCGGCCTCGGTCGGTGGCGGTGTGTCGGCGAAGCGCTGCAGGGCCTCGGGTGCATCGGGGATCACGCCGAGCTTGCGCCCGGCTGCCAGCGATGCGCCTGTGGCGCGCAATCGCGTGGCGCGGGCGGTGCGGTCCGACAGCTGCGCGACCTGGACGGCCAGGGCAGCATCCGGCGGGGCCGCATTGGGACGTGCTTCCAGCTCTGCAAGCCGTCCCTCGATACCGGAAATATCGGGACCGGACAGGTTGGCCGATGCACCGGG
>JAYTTA010000330.1:0-1574 GCA_043745345.1 Acetobacteraceae bacterium
GTTCGGCGCCCCTCGGTGAGGAACCAGGCCGTCACCACCGCGAAGCAGGGTTTCAGGAACTCACTCGGCTGGATCGACATGCCTGGCAAGGCTATCCAACGGCGTGCGCCTTTGATCTCCACGCCGTGCACAAGAGTGAGCGCGGTCAACAGGATGGCCGCCAGGCAACCACCCAAAGCAAGGCGGCGGATGTTGCGCGGCGACAGCATCGACACGCCAACAATGGTCGCGCCCGCCAGCAGGAGAAAGACCACCTGCTTGGCGATGAACACGTCGCGCGACTGGTGGATGCGTTCGGCTACGGCGGGACTTGCAGCCAGCACCAAAACATAGCCGAAACCGATTAACGTCACGATGGAAAACAACGTCCAGCGGTCGATTGTCCACCACCAGCGGCCTAATACGGATTGGTCTGCACGTGACAGTGTCGCCATCAGGCTACCCTATGCGGCAGAGCCCGAACCAACGCGGTAAAGCAGGCGCCGCGCTCCTCAAAACCGGAGAATTGATCGAAGCTGGCGCAAGCCGGCGACAGCAGGACAACACCGGCTCCGAGCTGACCGGCAGACATAAGGGCTTGTGGCACAGCGCGATCCAACGTGTGGACTATGGTGTGGGCGACCCCATGCCTTTTCAAAGTGTCTGCGAATAAGTCTGCGTCGCGGCCGATCAACAGTGCCGCCGCTACGCGGAAAAAATGCGGTGCAAGCGCCTCGATTCCGCCGGACTTCGCGAGGCCCCCGGCAATCCATATTATCTGTTCGTAACAGCCCAGTGCCCGTGCCGTCGCGTCGGCGTTGGTCGCCTTGCTGTCGTTGATGAAGGTCACGCCCTGCGCGCTGCCCACGACCTCCTGGCGGTGCGGCAGACCCGGATAGGTCCGCAGCCCTTCGGCGATTGCCGCACGGGAGGCGCCGAGATGCAGCGCCATGGCTGCTGCCGCCGCCGCGTTCTGGGCATTATGCGCGCCGGGTAGGGCCGCGGCTGTGGCGAGGTCGGCGATTGCGCCCGTGCTGTCGCGCAGGATTTTGCCCTGCGCCCAGACATCGGCGGGCGCGGCACCGGCGATGGAGACCAGCCGGGCTTCTGTGCGTAATCTGCCAGCGACGGCGCGGGTGGCGGCGTCCTCCACCCCGAACACGGCCAGGTCGCCAGGGCCTTGGCGGTCAAAGATATGCAGCTTGGCAGTGGCATAGCCGGCCATGTCGCCGTGCCGGTCCAGATGGTCCGGGCTGAGGTTCAGCAGGCAGGCGGCATCGAAGCGCAGGGTTGCCAGCCGCTCCAGCATGTAGGAGCTCATTTCGAGCACATACACCCCGTCATCGCCAAGCAGCGGCAGCGCAAGGGCGGCCGGGCCGAGATTGCCACCGGCGGCGACCGGGATGCCGGCGGCCGTGAGGATATGGGCGAGCAAGGCGGTGGTAGTGGATTTGCCGTTGGTGCCGGTGATGCCGGCGAAGCGCGCCTGGCTGCCGGAAGCGCGCACGGCGCGGAACAGGAACTCCACATCGGCCAGGATCGGCTTGCCCGCCGCCCGCGCCGCGGCCGCCGCCGGGTGGGATTTCGGCAGGATG
>JAYTTA010000331.1:0-1572 GCA_043745345.1 Acetobacteraceae bacterium
TCGCGCTTGGCACCTACGCCCTGCCCTGGCCCGGCGCCTGGCCGGTCGAGCTTTTACAGGCTGCGGCCAAGGCCGGGTTCGTCGGCGGCATCGCCGACTGGTTCGCTGTCACCGCGCTGTTCCGCCATCCGCTCGGCATCCCGATCCCGCACACAGCGATCATCGCCACACAGAAGGTGCGGCTCGGCCGTGCACTTGGGAGGTTCGTCGCCAACCATGTCGTGACCGAGCGCGAGGTGGCGACAGTGCTGGCGCGGCTCGACATCCCGGCCATCCTGCGCCGGTTCCTATCCGATCCGAGTGCCTCGGGTTCCGCCGCCGTTGCCCTAGCTGGGATGCTGCCGAAGCTACTGGCGACGGTCGAGGATGGTCGCGCGCGGCGGGTGGTGGCGCGGGTGATACCAAGGCTGCTTGGCGGTCCGGGTTCCGGCCGGGTGGTGGCGCGCGCGCTGCACGTGCTGGTCGCCGGCGGCCGCCACCAGGAGGTGTTCGATTTCGTGCTCGGCCAGGTCAAGGCGCTGCTGGCGAGCAAGCAGGATTCCGTCCGCCTGGTGATTGAGGAGCGGGTGCGTGAGCAGGGCGGGCGGCTGGTTGGCTGGGCGCTGGGCGCCACCGTCGCCGAGCGCGTGCTGCGTAGCCTGAACGCCGAGCTGGAAAAGATCGGGCCCGATGGGTCCGAGCTTCGCGAGGCATTCGACGAGTGGGTGCGGCGCGAGATCACCCGGATCGAGGAGGACCCCACCCGCGCCGCCGAGATCGGTACCGCGATTCGCTCGGTGGTCGGTCACGAGACGGTGCAGGCCTGGCTGTGGGACGTCTGGGCACGGCTGCGCCTGGCAATGGAGGCCGACGCCGTCAAGCCCGCCGGCCGCACCGTCGATTTCCTTGAATCCGCTCTGGTCAATCTCGGCGCCATGCTGGAGCAGGACCCTTCCGTACGCGCCCGCGTCCAGATCGCGTCGGAGACCATCGTCATGGGCCTGCTGCCGGCGGCACAGGCGGAGATCGCCGAGTTCATCGGCGGCGTGGTATCGCAGTGGGACACCGAGACGATCACCGACCGGCTGGAGCTGAGCGTCGGAAAAGACCTGCAGTATGTCCGCATCAACGGCACGCTGGTCGGCTTCCTGGTCGGCGGCCTGGTCTATGGCGTGCTACGCCTGACCTTCGGGCATGTAAGTTTTTAAGGAGCTGCTTGAATGACCGGTGATCTGCTGCTGTCGGTACTCGACCAATCGACCGTGGTGACAGGGCGGACGCCGGCAAGCTCGATCCGCGAGACTCTTGCCCTTGCCCGGCATGCTGAGCGATTGGGCTACCATCGCTACTGGGTCGCCGAGCACCACAACTCCGACAGCATCGCCGGCAGCGCGCCTGAGATCCTGATCAGTGCCATTGCCGCTTCCACCAGCCGCATACGGGTCGGCAGCGCCGGGGTGATGCTGCCGCATTATTCCGCGCTGAAAGTCGCAGAACAGTTCCGGGTGCTGGAGGCGATCGCGCCCGGGCGGATCGATCTCGGGCTCGGCCGCGCGCCGGGATCGGATGGGCGCACCGCCTATGCGCTCAATC
>JAYTTA010000332.1:0-1571 GCA_043745345.1 Acetobacteraceae bacterium
GGCGGCGGGGGTGGTCTAGGCGACATCTTCGACCAGATGTTCGGCGATTTCACCGGTCGGGCAGGCGGCCGCAGCCGAACCCGCACCGGCGCCGACATCCAGCTTCAGGTAGAAATCGATCTTTCTGAAGCCTTCGCAGGCACCAAGACTCCCGTTCGAGTGCCAACTCGGGTGGCCTGTGAGGCGTGTCGCGGCACCGGCTCGTCGGACGGCAAGGCAGCCGCCGACACCTGTGGCACCTGCAACGGCGCCGGCAAGGTACGGGCGCAGCAGGGTTTCTTTCTGATCGAGCGGGTCTGTCCTACCTGCGGCGGAGCGGGGCGTGTTACCCGCAATCCCTGTCGCGTCTGCCATGGGGCCGGCACGATTCAGCGTGAACGCTCGTTGCAGGTGACGATCCCACCAGGCGTGGAGGACGGCACGCGCATCCGTCTGCAAGGCGAGGGCGAGGCCGGCGGTCAGGGTGCCGCCAATGGCGATCTATACGTGCACGTGGCTGTCCGTCCGCATGCCCTGTTCCACCGCGAGGGCGCTCACATTTTCTGCGAGGTGCCGCTGCGCATGAGCCAGGCGGCGCTGGGTGACGAGATCGAGGTGCCTGCTATCGACGGTAGCCGCCAGAAGGTGCGCATTCCCGCCGGCACCCAAGCCGGAGCGCAATTCCGTCTGCGCGGCCGTGGCTTTTCGGTCCTGCGCAGCACAACGAGGGGCGACATGGTCGTGCAGGCCAAGGTGGAGACGCCGCAGCACCTAACCCGCCGGCAGCGCGAGCTGCTCGAGGAGTTCGAGTCCGAAGCCCGCGCCCATGCAAAAGGAAGCCCGGAACACGAGGGCTTCTTCGCAAGGATGAAGGAGTTTCTAGCCGGCCGGGACTGATCAGGATGGCCGGCGACCGTCGTGAGGCAAAGTCTATAAACGGCAATGACAGCTTCGTGAAAATAACGTCAGCCTGTTGTTTTTCGGGCACGCCTTGCAATATTAATGAGGCACCTAGCTGAAGCGCACTCCCCCCCGCGCCGCCGGCAGGTGTTGACGGCGGCGCAGTTCTTCTCAGAGCTGCGCCGCTTTTTTTTGGTCTGATTTGTTAACATTGCTAATTGCAACTTCGGGTTGCATGAGTTATCAATACCCGATGCAATTATCATGCGCCGATACATTTGGGCTGCCCCATAACCTACCGCTCCGGCGCTGGTTGCTGCCGGTATCGGCGTGGTTGGTATGCGAGATTGTGGTCGCGAGCCTGGCTGCAGGGGCAGGCGCAGCTGTCCCGTCGCCCATCAAGCATGTCATTATCATCATGCAGGAAAATCGATCTTTCGATCAGTATTTCGGCACATTTCCGGGCGCCGATGGCATACCGGCAGGAACTTGCGTTTCGTTGGACCCCGCTAAGCCGCAAGGCGGCTGTGTGTCGCCGTTCCATTCGGAACTGGACGTGAATGCAGGGGGACCCCACGACGCGACTGACGCCCAGAACGACATCGACGACGGGTATACCCAAGGCCGGATGGACGGCTTCGTCGCGTCGCAAACAGAAGCGATAAACTCGGCGAACAATCACTGCGCCAAGG
>JAYTTA010000333.1:0-1552 GCA_043745345.1 Acetobacteraceae bacterium
GCGGCAAGCTGCGCCGGCGCCTCGCGCTCCAGTCGGGACAGGTCGGCGCGGACCAGGTGGCCGAACATTCTTCCCTGCAGGTCGCGGATGGTCATCAGCACGACCTGCTGCACCAGCACGTTCTGGAAATACTGCGCCGCCGCCTTTACCGAGGTAACAATGACCACCAGGATCGGCAGCTGGTAAAGGATGCGCTGATCGCGTGCGGTGAACATGGAAAAGGCGTGGTCGATCACCACGGGATACAGCGCGGTGGTCCCGGCCATGATCGCGGTCAGCACCCCGACCACCAGCATCCGCCCCCGATAGCGCCGGACATGCTCCCGCCATAGCCGCAGCAGCAGCGCGCGCGACGTCTCCGCCGGCGCCTCGATCACGGGGTTGATGACATCCATGGCGGCGCGTGTATCAGCCGGCGACGCGTCTCGCCAGTTCGGCCCGGCACGCGTCGGTATTCGGCAGGCACCCGGCCTGTAGCCACCAGTCCCGAACCTGCTGCAGCAACGCCCCGACTCTGGGCCCGGGAGCCAGGCCCAGTGCCAGCACGTCTCGGCCCTCTAAACCGAATATTGGGCGCGGCATCGAGGCTATTCGGGTGCGAAGCGACGCCCAGGAAGGATGGGGCTCTGCCCCATGCCCCGCCAGGGAGGGCGCCCCTGGACGCGCCTCACTTAGCCAGGTTCGGCTGGTCAGGACATCAGACGAGCCATCCGTCAGGGCACGGCGGATATCATCGTCGTCAGCCGAGGGTGTCAGCAACAACGGCTGGCATAGTGCTAGTAAGCGAGCGCGTTCGGCCGCCGAAAGCCGTAATTCTCCAAATCCACCCAGGGCCGCGAGCCGCAGCAGCGGGTCGGCCGGCGCGCCGGCCGCAATCAACCGTTCCAATCCACCAGGATCGGCACCCGGCAGCACCGCCTCCAACACTCCAAGCTCCGCCATCAGGGCCACCGCAGGCCCTGGATCGGTTACCGCGAGAGTTCGGAAGATTTCGCTCCACACCCGCTCGGGAGACAGGATGCCGAGGCCCAGCACGCCCTCGCGGATAGCCCGCAGTGCGCCCGGATCGGGCGGAGTATCCGTGGCCGCATATCTTGCGTGAAAACGGAAGAACCGCAGGATACGAAGGAAATCCTCGGCAATTCGCGTTGCTGGATCGCCGACGAACCGCACGATGCCGGCCTCGAGATCGGAAATTCCGCCAAAATAGTCGAAGACCTCGCCCGCCAGCGACAGCGACATCGCGTTGATGGTGAAATCCCGCCGCGCCGCGTCCTGGCGCCAGTCGTCGGTGAAGGCGACCGTCGCGTGCCGGCCGTCGGTCGCGACATCGCGCCGAAGCGTCGTGATCTCGAAGCTTGTGCCGTCGACGAGCGCGGTGATCGTGCCGTGGTCGATGCCGGTCGGAATAGCCCGTATGCCGGCCGCCTGCAGCGTATCGACAATGCGTCCAGGCGGCAGCGACGTGGCAAGGTCGATATCCGCCACCGAACGGCCGGCCAGCGCGTCGCGTACCGCGCCACCAACAATCCGCGCGTCCGGTAACGCAACA
>JAYTTA010000334.1:0-5645 GCA_043745345.1 Acetobacteraceae bacterium
CGCGGGAAAACCTTCCTTGGCACCGAGATCGCGATCATGGGCGGCGCTATGAGCTGGGTCAGCGAGCGCCATCTGGTCGCCGCCATCTCCAACGCCGGCGGCTTCGGCGTGATCGCCTGCGGGGCCATGAGCCCCGGCCTGCTGGAGGCTGAGATCGCCGCCACCCAGGCGATGACGACGCGGCCGTTCGGCGTCAATCTCATCACGATGCACCCGCAGCTCAACGATCTGGTGCGGGTCTGCATTGCCGCGAAAGTCGGCCACGTCGTGCTGGCCGGCGGCATCCCGCCCGGTCCCGCGGTGCGCGCGGTCAAGGATGGCGGCGCCAAGTTAATTGCTTTTACCCCGGCGCTGGTTCTGGCTAAACGTCTGGTGCGATCCGGCGCCGATGCGCTGGTGATCGAGGGTTCCGAGGCCGGCGGCCATATCGGCCCGGTGTCGCTGACCGTTCTGGCGCAGGAGATCCTGCCCCACATCAAGGATGTTCCGGTGTTCGTTGCCGGCGGCCTTGGCCGCGGCGAGGCGATCCTCGCCTATCTGGAGATGGGCGCGTCGGGCGCGCAGCTCGGCACCCGTTTCGCGGCGACCACCGACAGTATCGCCCATGCCAGGTTCAAGCAGGCCTTCCTCCGCGCCAACGCCCGCGATGCCTTGCCGTCGGTACAGCTTGACGATCGCTTTCCGGTGATCCCCGTGCGTGGCCTGGTCAACGAGGGCACCAAGCGGTTCCTGGAGCATCAGGCGGTCACCCTGGCCCGGTTCCAGTCCGGCGAGCTGACGCGCGAGGCAGCGCAGCTCGACATCGAGCACTTCTGGGCCGGGGCGCTGCGGCGCGCGGTGATTGACGGTGACATCGAGACCGGTTCGGTGATGGCCGGCCAATCCGTCGGCATGGTCACCACCGAGCAGACCGTGGCCCAGGTCATTTCCGAACTGGTTCAACAGGCGACCGAGGCCCTAGCCGCGCGCGCCAGCCGGTGATCTTTCAAAAGGAGATGCAAGGGGCTCGCCCCTTGATGGGTCCAGGGCGGAGTCCTGGTCTTGCTTTGTTATGACGGCTCCAAAAAGGCTGTTGGCCAGATTACGAACGTTGATGGCCGCCGGATCGGCCCCGATGCAGGAGCTGGTGCACCTGGTCGCCGGCGAGCTGGTCAGCGAGGTCTGCTCAATCTACGTCCGGCGCCACGGTGAGATCCTGGAACTCGCGGCGACCGAGGGCCTGAACCCCGCCGCCGTCGGGCGTACCAGGCTGCGCGTCGGCGAGGGCATCATCGGCCTGTGCGCCGCGACCGCCACGGTGATGAACCTGCCGGACGCCCAGAACCATCCGCAATTCGCCTATCGGGCGGAGACCGGCGAGGAGCCTTACGCCTCGATGCTGGCGGTCCCCGTGCGTCGTGCCGGCCGCATCCTGGGGGTTCTCGCGGTGCAGAACCGCAACCCCAGGCACTATACCGACGACGAGGCGGAGGTGATGGAGACGGTGGCGATGCTGCTGGCCGAGGTGCTGGCCGGCACGGCCGATACCGTCGGGGAGGATCTTTCCGGCACCTTGTCCCGGGTGTTCTCGGGCACCGTCCTGGTTGCCGGCATCGTCATCGGCCCGGTGGTCGTGCACGGCAGCTTCAAGACCACACGGCGGATGCTGGCCGACGATCCGGAGCACGAGCTCGAACGCCTGAACGAGGCCGTGGCGCGGATGCAGACCGGCCTGGACGAGCTGATCACCGCCCAGATGCCCGCTACCCAGACGCCCGAAGCCGGCGGCAATCCGGATGTGTCCGCCTCACGCGAGGTGATGGAGGCCTACCGCCTGGTCGCGGCCGACGCCGGCTGGCTGCGCCGGGTTGGCGAGGTCATCCGCGGCGGGCTGTCGGCCGAAGCGGCCGTGCAGCGGGTGGCAAGCGAGCTGCGCGACCGCATGCGCCGCATCACCGATCCCTATATTCGTGAACGGCTGGCCGACCTGGAGGACCTCGCCGGGCGTCTGCTGCAGAACCTGGCCGGCGGCGTCGCCCTCGAACCCGTGCCGCCCGGCGCCATCCTGCTGGCGCGCCGGCTGGGCCCCGCCGAGCTGCTCGACTGGCACGCGCGCGGCATCGCCGGTGTGGCGATCGAGGAGGCCAGCGCCGCGGGCCACGCCGCGATCCTGGCCCGCGCGCTCAATCTGCCGATGCTTGGTGCTACGTCGGGCGTTCTGGACGCCGCCGGGCGCGGCGACGAGGCGGTGCTTGACGCCGATGACGGTCAACTGATTCTGCGGCCTCATGCCGATCTGCGCCAGGTCTATGTTCGGGCGTTGGAGGCCAGGAACGCTCTGCAGGCCGGGTTCGGGTTGCTGCGCGATCGACCGTGCGAGACCGCCGACGGTCATGCGATCAGCCTGATGCTGAATGTCGGTCTGAGGCTGGAGCTCGACCAACTCGACCTCACCGGCGCCGCCGGCATCGGTCTGTTCCGCACCGAGATCGCCATGCTGGCGCGGGGCGCCGTCGCCGACACGGCCGAACAGGCGGCGACCTATTCCCGCGTGCTCGACGCTGCCCAGGGCCGGCCGGTGCTGTTCCGCACGCTCGACCTCGGCAGCGACAAGGTGCTGCCCGGCACCGTCGTCGTCGAGGAGAACCCGGCGATGGGCTGGCGGTCGCTCCGCATCGGCCTCGACCGGCCGGCGTTGCTGCGGCGCCAGCTGCGCGCGCTGCTACTGGCTGCGGGTGGCCGCGAATTGTCGGTGATGTTCCCGATGGTCGCGACCGTCGCCGAGTTCCGCGCCGCCAAATCGCTGCTGCTGGCCGAGGCGAAGCGCGTCCGCCCGACGCCCGAGCGGCTGCGCATCGGCACCATGCTCGAGGTGCCGGCGCTGCTGTGGCAGCTGCCGGCGCTGCTGGCCGAGACCGACTTCATCTCGGTCGGTTCCAACGACCTGATGCAGTTCCTGTTCGCCGCCGACCGCGGCACACCCATGCTGGCGCAGCGCTATGACCTGCTGTCGCCGCCGGTGCTTGATTTGCTCGAACAGCTTCTGGTTCAGGCCCGCCACGCCGACGTTCCGATATCGCTCTGCGGCGAGGCAGCATCGCGGCCGTTGGAGGCGATCACACTGGTGGGCCTTGGGCTGACCGCGCTGTCGATGCCGGGCCCCAGCCTGCTGCCGGTCAAGGCGATGCTGGCGCGGCTCGACCTCGGCGCCTTCCGCCCGGTGCTGGCCTCGATCCGCCGCAATGCCGCCGGTGCTGCCAGCCTGCGCGATCCGATCACCGCCTGGGCACGTGAACACGGGCTGCCGATTTAAACGTCGCGGCTCGAAAATAATCACGTTTTCAATCGACGTAACGCATCAGGCGAGGCAGTTAGGCGATTATCGCGTGAATGTTGGCAATTGGATGGCGGATAGGCTAGATCCAGCAGATCGTATCCGGACCGTCACGTCTCGGATCGCACGGCACGTGGCATCATGGACTTCAAAGTATTGGAATGGCGCCGGCCGGTTGCGTCCACATCAGGATTGCGATCATTCGCGCTACCACCGGCAGAAAGCCGTATCACGATGGTGAAGACGCGGCACGCGGCCTCGGTTATGCGGACGAACAGCCTGCCGGATGGCCAGGCCAACGGCGCGGCCTGCGTCGGCGAGGATCTCCGCGCGGCTCGCGAAAAGCTGGGCTGGCAGCTCGCCGATTGCGCGGCCGGCCTGCGCATCCGGCTGCCCTACCTGGAGGCGCTGGAGGAAGGGCGGGTCGAAGCCCTGCCTGGCAAGGTCTATGCGCTGGGTTTCCTGCGCACCTACGCCCGTGCACTTGGCCTTGATGCTAATGCTCTGTCCGGCCGGTTCAAGGCCGATACCGGGCACCTGGTAACCAGGTCCCGGCTGAGCTTTCCGGTGCCCGCAGCGGAACGTGGCCTGCCGGGCGGGGCGATCCTGCTGCTGGCCCTGGTCATGGTAGTCGGCACCTATGCCGCCTGGTATCGCCTGTCCGGCGAGGGCCGATTGCCCGCCGAGGTGGCGGCGGCGGTGCCCGCGAGGCTGGCGCCGCTGGCCGACCAAGCGGTACCGTTGCCCACCTCACCTCGGATTCTGGCGCCAGCGGCTGTCGTCGCATCGGCGTTACCGGGCCGCGCCGAGGAGGAAGACAGCAGCCCCGAGAGGCCGGCTGTGTCGCCGACCTCGGCCGCTGCCGCCATGCCGTTGCCGCCTGTGCCGGCATTGGCCCCGCCGGTCGTCGGCGTGGCGCTCGACACGCGGCCCGCCGATCCCGACGCGCCACGCCTGCTGCTACGCGCCCGCGCCGATGCCTGGGTGCAGGTACGCGACAAGAACGGCCAGGTCGTGCTCAACCGGGTGCTGCATCCCGGTGACAGCTGGCCGGTGCCGGCGCGCACCGGGCTGCTGCTCACCACCGGCAATGCCCCCAGCACCGACGTGGTGCTGGACGGGGTGCAGGTGGTCTCGCTCGGCGGTTTCGGCTCGGTGCGCCGCGACCTGCCGCTCGACCCCGACGCGGTCCGCGACGGCCGGCTGTCCGCTGTCGTCCAACCCCTCGCCGCCGCGCCCGGCGCCGCACGGCCAATCCCCAACTAGGGCGCCAACTAGCGTGCCAACTAGCGTGATCGGCGTCGGCGCCTTAGATAAGGGTACGACGGACCGAACCGGAGAGCCTGCATGAACTACCGCCCTTACCAGCAGATCGATCGACGGGTCTCCCGTCAGATCCATGTCGGTCGCGTGCCGGTCGGCGGTGGCGCCCCGATCACTGTGCAGACCATGACCACGACCCTGACCACCGATGTCGCCGGCACCGTGGCCCAGATCCGCCGCGCCGAGGCCTGCGGTGTCGACATCGTGCGGGTGTCCTGCCCGGACCAGGAAAGTGCGCTGGCGCTGAAGGACATCGTTCGCCAGGTCGAGGTGCCGGTCGTCGCCGACATCCACTTTCATTATCGTCGCGCGATCGAGGCGGCCCAGAGCGGCGCCGCCTGCCTGCGCATCAACCCCGGCAACATTGGCAGCCCGGAGCGGGTGCGCGAAGTCATCAAGGCGGCGCGAGACCACAACTGCTCGATGCGCATCGGCGTCAACGCCGGCTCGCTGGAACGGCACCTCCTGGAGAAATATGGCGAGCCGAACCCGGAAGCGCTGGTCGAAAGTGCGCTGGAACACGCCAGAATCCTGCAGGACAACGACTTTCACGAGTTCAAGATCAGCGTCAAGGCGTCGGACGTGTTCATGGCCGTCGCCGCCTACCAGCAACTGGCCGAAGTCTGCGACCATCCGCTTCATATCGGCATCACCGAGGCCGGTGGCCGCCGCATGGGGACGGTGAAGTCGGCCATCGGCCTGGGCTCACTGCTCTGGGCCGGAATCGGCGACACCCTGCGCGTATCGCTGTCCGACGAGCCGGAGGAGGAGGTCCGCGTCGGCTGGGACCTGCTCAAGGGGCTCGGCATCCGCAACCGCGGGGTCAAGGTCATTTCGTGCCCGTCCTGCGCCCGCCAGGGCTTCAACGTCATCCAGACGGTGCAGACGCTGGAGGAGCGGCTGGCCCATATCGAGACGCCGCTGACGCTCTCGATCATCGGCTGCGTGGTCAACGGTCCCGGAGAGGCGCTGATGACCGATATCGGCGTCACTGGCGGCGGCAACGGCC
>JAYTTA010000335.1:0-5626 GCA_043745345.1 Acetobacteraceae bacterium
ACGATGATGCCCGTTGGAATATGGGTGATACGAATGGCGCTTTCCGTCTTGTTGACATGCTGGCCACCGGCACCTGACGCCCGGTAGGTGTCCACTTTCAGATCAGCGGGGTTGACCTCGATCTCGATGCTGTCATCAACAACCGGATAGACCCAGACGCTGGCGAAACTAGTTTGCCGGCGGGCAGCCGCATCGAATGGTGAGATGCGCACCAGCCGATGCACTCCAGCCTCTGTCTTCAGCCAGCCATAAGCGTTGGCCCCGGTAAACTGCAAGGTAACCGACTTGATGCCGGCCTGCTCGCCCTCGGACTCTTCAAGCTGTATCACTTTGTAGCCGTGCTGCTCGCCCCATCGGATGTACATGCGTTGCAGCATTTCCGCCCAGTCCTGCGCCTCAGTGCCGCCTTGGCCGGCATTGATCTCCATGAAGCAGTCATTGGCGTCGGCCTCGCCCGATAGCAGGCTTTCAATTTCTCGACGTTTTGCTTCGGCGGCCAGCACACGCAGCGATTGGATGGCGGCGGTAACCATGCCGGCGTCGTTTTCCGATTCCGCCATTTCAATCAGTTCGATATTGTCGGCAACATCGACCTGCAGACGCAACACCGCCTCGATGCCGGCAGCGATCTGATTGCGTTCCCGCATCAGCTTTTGGGCGGCAGTGGAGTCATTCCAAAGCGCCGGATCCTCGGCTCGGTTATTGAGGTCGGCTAAGCGGTCGTGGGCGGCATCCCAGTCAAAGATGCCTCCTCAGCAGCGCCACGGACTGCTTGATCTGCTCGTTGAGAGCGTCGGATTCGCTGGACATCAGCGCTCAATACAATCCGCCCAGACTGCTGTCGACTCCGCCTGGCCGAGGTGCCCCATCGACGACCGAAGCTGTCGCCGGACCGGCATAGCCGCCGATCACCGGACCCGAGGCTCCGGGCTCCTGCCCCGGCTTGAAGGCATCGGTGGTGCTGCCGTCCCATTTCGCCATGGTTACGCCCGGCGGCATGGGGAAGGTCAGGTTAGGACGGCCCTTCAGGGCGGCAGCCATGAAATCATGCCAGATCGGAGCGGCGATGGAACCGCCGGTCTGGTTGTCACCGAGTGTGTTGGGCTGGTCGAAGCCAACCCAAACGGCGGTCACGAGGTCTGGCGTAAAACCCACGAACCAAGCATCGGTGAAATCCTGCGTGGTGCCGGTCTTGCCGGCGATGGCACGGTTCAATCCGGCGCCGGCGGCGGTGCCGGTGCCATGCGCGACAACGCCCTGCATCATTGTCACGAGCTGAAAGACGCTGGGCGCATCGGCAATTTCAGGTCGTGCGTCGCCGAGGTCAGGCGCCGCTGCCGGGTCACCGCAGGTTTCGCACTCACCTTCCATAGCACGCCATACGACATGACCGTCACGGTCCTGGACGCTGTCGATCAGGCTGGGCACCACTTCGCGGCCGCCGCTCGCCAGGCTGGCATAGGCGCCTGCCATCCGCAGCACCGTGGTTTCCACTGCTCCCAGTGCCGCGGGCAACACTCGCGGCATCGCATCGACGACATGGAACGCGATCGCCGTCTCCGCCACCGCATCCATGCCGACCGATTCCGCGACCCGCAGGGTGACGAGGTTGAGCGACTTTTCCAACGCGTGGCGAAGCGAGATCGGGCCGTTGAAGGTGAGGCCGAAATTGTTTGGACGCCAGCGTCCGGCAGATCCGTTGTCGATCACCAGCGGGGCGTCGAGGAAGCGCTGGCTGGGGGATACGCCGTGCTCCAATGCCGTCAAGTAAACCATCGGCTTGAAGCTGGAGCCAGGCTGGCGGTTGGCTTGCGTCACCCTATTGAACTGGCTGCTTTCATAGCTCCAGCCACCAACTAGGGACAGCACGCGCCCGGTGGCGGGATCGAGCGATACCAACGCGCCCTGAACTACCGGTATCTGGCGCAGCAGCACGCGGCCAGGACGTGTCGAGGCGGCGCGGGTTTTCGTCGCCAAAACCGTGGGCGCATCCTCGACCATCACCAGGTCGCCGACACGGACAACTTCGGAAATCCGCCGAGGTGCATCCCCCAGCCGACCGTCGCGGACCGGCCGCGCCCAGCCAACATCGGAGATCAGCAGCGAACCGGTGCTCGGTGTATTATGGTCGATCCAGCCAAGCCGAGCCTCAATGTCGCCGGCATCCAGCACTACCGCCAGGTTCCAGGCTGCCAGCATGCCTAGCGGCCGCGCGGTGGCCGAGAGCAGCGTGGCCCAGTCGCTGCGCGGACCGGTAACACCGTCGAGGTGGCCGGCAGCACCACGCCAGCCCCCCAACCGACGGTCATACGCCATAAGCCCATCATGCAATGTGCGCTCTGCAACCTCCTGCAGCACAGGGTCAAGCGAGGTCCGGACCATCAGGCCACCCTGAGTGGTAGCTTCCGGACCGAACCGCTCGATCAACCGGCGGCGGGTTTCCTCGGCGAACCACTCGGCGCCCGGCACCGGCTCGGGCCTACGGAACTGAGACGGCTGGATCGGCTCGGCCTTGGCACTGGTAGCTTCAGCCGACGTGATGGCGTGATCCTCGGCCATCCGGTCAATCACCCAGTCACGGCGCGAGCGTGCGGCTTCCGGCGCACGGAACGGGTTATAGTTGTTCGGCGCCTTCGGCAGTGCTGCCAGGAAGGCAGCCTCGGCAAGGGTGAGTTCGTCCAGCGGCTTGTTAAAATAGGCTTGGCCGGCCGCCGCCACACCATAGGATTGCAGCCCAAGATAGATCTCGTTGAGATACAGTTCCAAAATACGCTGCTTGGGCAGCGCGTCCTCGATGCGGATCGCCAGAATCGCCTCGCGGGCCTTGCGACTAATCGACACCTGGCTGTCAAGCAGCATGTTCTTGGCCACCTGCTGGGTGATCGTCGAGGCGCCGATCGGTCGCTTCTCCTGACCTCGGTTGCGTAGGTTGGTAACGGTGGCACGCAGGATGGCGATCGGGTCAATGCCATTATGGATCCAGAAATGCTGATCCTCGGCCGAGACGAAGGCGTGCTTGACGATTTCTGGTATCGCCGAAAACGGCACGAAGATGCGCCGCTCGGTGGCGAGTTCAGCTATCGGGCGGGCATCGCCTGCATAAACACGGCTCATCACCGGCGGCTGATAGTGCCGCAATCCCTCGACATCGGGCAGGTCGCGGCTGAAATGCTCATAGGCGGCAAATGCGCCGACAGCGCCTAGCACGACCACAATGGCGAGCAGGCCAAACAGCCCGCCCAGTAATCCACCTAGCATACCGAAACGGCGGCGGGGCTTGATTTTCCGAGTCTTTTTCGACGCTTTAGCGACACCGCGAGCCGGAGGCAGCATAGGGTCGCCCGCAGATAGGGGGTCAGCCATGGTATTCCATTTAAAAAGTCGCCGGCCAATCAGGTGGCCATACGATAGGTCCGTCGGGATATTAGAACGCAGTGTCGTAGCAGGCGTTACACTCTAAGCTGCCTCAACCGTTCATCCGAGCCACGCTGTCGTGAGCCGCGAAGTAAGTTTCTACCGCTCGTTTCATCGCGCCGGCCACACGGGCGCGATGCTCGGGCCTTCGCAGTGCCGCCTCGTCGCTCGCATTGGACATGAAGCCCATCTCCACCAGCACGCTTGGGATGTCGGCCGCCTTTAGCACGACGAAGCCGGCGTGGCGGGACGGGTTTTGCAGCAAAGTGACGTCCTGGTCCAGGCTGCCGACCATTGAGTGCGCAAGCCGCGCCGAGCCAGCCCGGGTTTCCTGCCGAACCAAGCTCGCCAGGATTTTTGCGACTTCCGGTGAGGTTTCGCGGAATTTGGCGCCGGCGAACCGGTCGGCACTGTTTTCCCGTTGAGCAAGCGCTGCGGTCTGCTGGTCCGATGCGGTACCCAATGTGTAGACCGAGGCGCCGCGCACCCCTGCATTGCCGAGCGCGTCGGCGTGCATCGACACGAACAGCGCAGCCCCGCGGCCCTGGGCACGAGAAACCCGATCATCGAGCGGAATAAACACGTCGTGCCCGCGCGTGAGCTCAACCCGGTAGCGCCCGCCCGCCTCCAACTGGCGTTTCAGCTCCAGTGCCGAGGCGAGTGCGATGTGCTTTTCGTAGGTTCCCGATATTCCGATCGCGCCGGGATCCTTGCCGCCATGGCCCGGGTCCAGCATCACCAGCGGCAAGGGTGATTTACCGCCAGGCTTTGCGGGTGGCTGGAGCGCTTTTGTGCCCCGCGAGGACGCCAGCATAGCGGCCTGGACCGATGCCGACAGCATGAAGGTTCCGACCAAGCCGAGGCCGAGTGCAAAGCGACGCGTGAGCAGACCGGACGAAACCATGACGCAGAGTTGCTAACATGTTGGATACAAGATTGCATCTTTCCCCTTGATTACAGGTGATGAAGGTGTTGCCTTTAAGGCAATCAAGCAGCGCTTGCGATGCGCACCGATTTGCTTCATGTTCAGGTTCGCTTCGATGACTGGCTCGGGATAGATGGTTTTCCATCGAATTCCAGGCACCAGCGAAAGCGACGACCCTGTTCCGACCCATCCAAACGTCAGTCGTGAGGATGCCGTCGGTAGCCCGCCGCCCGCCGGAATTCCTGTCATCGCCCCCGCCGCGCACGTTGCGCGCCGGGGCCTATCTTGCCGCGTATGTTTCGTCCGAGTTTGTTTTGGTGTTGTCGATTACGACCCTTCAATTGCAAAGCGGAACTCATGCCGGCGACTTGATTGAACGGGCCGCGTCCGCAATGGGCGCGATACACGCCTAGCTGGGACCACATGATCACTGTGACCGCCGCCGACAACATGGGATTTTTTACGGCTATATTTGCCGTGGTATTGTCTGTCGGAACTGGTCTTCTCCATGGGCCGATCGGCCGTCTGGTTCCCCGACGGGTGAGCCCTGCCCTTCCCACAAACCTATTCTTCCCCCTGCCAGCACGCATGGCTCCGCGACCAGCGGACCTGACGGCGCGGCACGGCGCGGAACACCGGAGTTCACCGCTAGATGACCAAACGCATGCTGATCGATGCTACCCACGGGGAAGAAACCCGCGTGGTGGTGCTGGATGGTAACCGCCTAGAAGACTATGACGTTGAAACCTCGACCAAACGCCAGCTTAAGGGCAACATCTACCTGGCCAAAGTGGTTCGGGTAGAACCCAGCCTGCAGGCTGCCTTCGTCGAATATGGCGGCGGCCGTCATGGTTTTCTGGCCTTCGGCGAGATCCACCCCGACTACTACCAAATCCCGATCGCGGACCGGCAGCGACTGGTCGAAATGCAGGCCGAGGAAGCCCGCCGCGAGGAGGAGGAGGAGGACCGCGCCGCCGCGGCCGAGGAAGCCGACGGCGTTCCCGATTTAGAGAACCGTCACCAGCCGGATGACGGCGATGCCGCGCCCGAGTTTTCCGAACCGGAGGAAAAACGGCACGGGCCTCAAGAGACTAACGGCATGCAAGCCGCCGACCCGGTCGGCCACGCCGAAAGCGGCATGAACGATCCCGTGCCGGATATTGATATCGAACCAGACAACCAGTCCGACCGAGCACAACCAGCGTCGATTACACACGAGGTGATCTCCTCGGAGATCGCGGCGGCCGATCTCGAACCCCAGCCCACCGGCGAAAACCCAATCTACGA
>JAYTTA010000336.1:0-5625 GCA_043745345.1 Acetobacteraceae bacterium
GAAATCCGCCACGCAACGTTTTAACCATCAAGTCGTTAATGCAAACGACAGCTCCATACTATATACTTGAATTGTGACGTTTGGAATTGCAATTTTTCAAAGCGATCACAATTAAGTAGGGCATAACTCGATCAGCTGCCCCGGCAAGGCTGAACTAAGCTTATTGCGCGTCTGCCGGACTTTAGCTGTCGGCACGGACCCACAAAAATGGAGCTTGTCTTCATGGATCGGCTAGACGACATCTTCTCTCTCCATTCAAACCTTCGCGAACGCACGCGTGAGGTCGAGATGAGTATCTCGGAGTATCTGGAGGCCTGCCGCAACGATCCGCAATGCTATGCCAGCCCGGCGGAACGCATGCTACGCGCCATCGGCGAGCCGGATGTGATCGACACCTCACGCGACCCGCGGCTGGCCCGGCTTTTCCTTAACCGCACCATCCGTGTCTATCCCGCCTTCGCCGAATTTCACGGCATGGAAGACACGATCGAGCGGATCGTCGGGTTTTTCCGCCATGCGGCCCAGGGCCTGGAGGAGCGCAAGCAGGTCCTCTACCTCCTTGGCCCGGTCGGCGGCGGCAAGTCATCGCTTGGCGAACGGCTCAAGGCGCTGATGGAGCAGGAGCCGATTTACGTGCTGAAGGCCGGCGCCGAACTCAGCCCGGTGTTCGAAAGCCCGCTCGGCCTGTTCGATCCTGACACCATGGGCGAACTGCTGGAGGAGCGCTTCGGCATCCCGCGCCGCGTGCTGACCGGCATCGCCAGCCCCTGGGCGCTGAAGCGGCTGGATGAGATGGACGGCGACATTCAGCGTTTCCGTGTCGTCAAGCTGTTTCCCTCGCGCCGCAAACAGATCGCGGTCGCCAAGACCGAGCCCGGCGACGACAACAACCAGGATATTTCTGCGCTCGTCGGCAAGGTCGATATCCGCAAGTTGGAGAATTATAGCCAGAACGACCCCGACGCCTACGGCTTTTCGGGCGGCCTCAACCGCGCCAACCAGGGCATCCTTGAATTCGTCGAGATGTTCAAGGCGCCGATCAAGATGCTGCACCCGCTTCTGACCGCGACGCAGGAGGGCAACTATCTCGGCACCGAGAACATCGGCGCGATTCCGTTCCAGGGCATCCTGCTGGCGCATTCGAACGAGGCCGAGTGGCAGGCGTTCCGTAACAACCGCACCAACGAGGCCTTCCTCGACCGGGTCAGCGTGGTCAAGGTGCCATACTGCCTGCGGGTCACCGAGGAAGGCCGCATCTATGAGAAGCTGATCAGTGGGTCAGCACTGGCCGAGGCGCCCTGCGCGCCGCACACGCTGGAGATGCTGGCCAGGTTCGCGGTGCTGTCGCGCCTGAAACCGCACGATAACTCACGGCCGTTTGCCAAGATGCGGGTCTATGACGGCGAAAATATCCGTGAGACCGACCCCAAGGTCCGCACCATGCAGGAATACCGGGACGTCGCCGGCGTCGATGAGGGCATGAACGGCATCTCCACCCGATTTGCCTACAAGGTGCTGTCGGCGACCTTCAACCACTCCTCGACTGAGGTCGCGGCCGACCCCGTGCACCTGATGTATGTGCTCGAACAGGCGATCCGGCGCGAGCAGTTCCCGGCTGAGACCGAATCCGCCTATCTCGCTACGATCAAAAGCGAGCTCGCCTCGCGCTACGCCGAGTTCATCGGCAACGAGATCCAGAAGGCCTACCTCGAAAGCTATGGCGATTACGGCCAGAACCTGTTCGACCGCTACCTCGACTACGCCGACGCCTGGATCGAGGACCAGGATTTTAAAGACCCCGACACAGGCCAGATGCTAAACCGCGAGCTGCTCAACGCTGAGCTGACTAAAGTGGAGAAGCCCGCCGGCATTGCCAATCCCAAGGATTTCCGCAACGAAATCGTAAAGTTCGCGCTGCGGATGCGGGCCACCAACAGCGGCCGCAACCCGTCCTGGACCAGCTACGAGAAGATCCGCGAAGTCATCGAGAAGCGGATGTTCAGCCAGGTCGAGGATCTGCTGCCGGTGATCAGCTTCGGCTCCAAGAAGGACAACGAGACCGAGAAGAAGCACAACGATTTCGTCGAGCGCATGATCACGCGCGGCTATACAGAGCGCCAGGTGCGCCGGCTAGTGGAGTGGTACATGCGCGTGAAGCAGTCGGCCTGAGCGCGGCGCCTTGGACATAATCGACCGCAGGCCCAATCCTCACGGCAAGAACCTGGAAAACCGCCAGCGTGTCCTGGCGCGCGCGCGCGGTGCCATAGCGCGGGCAGTCAAGCAGGCCATCGACCAGGGCACCCTGCGTGAGGTCGGGCACGATCAGGCGGTCACCATCCCGTCCGACTCTCTGCACGAGCCGAGCTTTCATACCGTATTCTCCAACGGCCAGCGGCAGCTGGTGCTCAACGGCAACCGCGAGTTCTCCACCGGCGACCGCCTGGCCCGGCCGCCCGGCGGGGGCAGTGGCGGCAGCGGCAGCGGCGACGGCCAGGGTTCCGGTGAGGCCGAGGACGGCTTTCGCTTCATCCTGACACGCGACGAATTCCTTGACCTGTTCTTCGAGGATCTGCAGCTGCCCGACCTAGTCAAGAATCAGATCGTCGCTACCGAGGTCACGTCCCCTACACGCGCTGGCATCAGCGTCGATGGCTCGCCGTCGCAGATCGACATGGGCCGCAGCATGCGCCAGTCGATGGCGCGCCGAATTGGCCTGCGCCGACCGAAGACGCCCGAGGTGCTGGCGCTGGAAGCCGAGATTTCCGCCCTTGAGCAGGATGGGCTTGAATCACAGCGCCTTACCTCGCTGCGTGAGGAGCTGGCATTGGCAGTGCGGCGGCTGGCGCGGGTGCCGTGGATCGATCCCATGGACCTGCGCTACCGGCGCTATGTCCAGGTCCCAAAACCGGTCGCGCGCGCGGTGATGTTCTGCCTGATGGACGTCTCCGGCTCGATGTCCGAGCAGATGAAGGATCTCGCCAAGCGTTTCTTCCTGCTGCTGCACGTCTTCCTTGAACGCCGCTACAAGCGGGTGGAACTGGTCTTTATCCGCCACACCGAGGTCGCCGAGGAGGTTGACGAGCAGACCTTCTTCACCGACCCGCGCACCGGCGGTACCGTTGTCTCGACCGCGCTGACCGAGCTGCTCCGCATCCAGCGT
Source organism: Acetobacteraceae bacterium (assembly GCA_043745345.1). Taxonomy (GTDB): domain Bacteria; phylum Pseudomonadota; class Alphaproteobacteria; order Acetobacterales; family Acetobacteraceae; genus PALSA-911. The sequence continues at coordinate 3,161 of JAYTTA010000336.1, forward strand.
GCCCGCTACCCGCAGGACAGTTGGAACATCTACGCGGCGCAGGCGTCGGACGGCGACAACTCCGGCAGCGACACCAAGAAGGCCGCCGCGATGCTGGAGGCCGAAATTCTGCCGATGGTGCAGCATTTCGCTTATATCGAGGTCCAATCGGCAATGATGATCCGGTCGGAAACCGACCTTTGGCGAGGCTACGCGCCAGTGTCGCAGCGAGTGCCGCGCCTGGCGATGCGCCGCGTCGCCGAACAGAAAGATATCTTTCCGGTCTTCCGCGACCTGTTCGGGCGCAAGGCGGTCGCTCCGTGAACCCCTTGTAAAGACGAGCAACCCGATGGCCGACATGCCCCTGCTCTACACCGGCACCGACTGGGATTTCGGGGTCATCCAGCGCAGCTACGACGCCATCGAGCGCGTCGCCTGCGAGGAGCTCGGCCTCGAGGTCTATCCCAACCGGATCGAGGTGATCACGTCCGAGCAGATGCTCGACGTCTACACCGCCCACGGCATGCCGCTGACCTATCGCCACTGGTCTTACGGCAAGCGTTTCCTGCACCATTCGAACAGCTATCAACGCGGCCATTCCAGCTTGGCCTATGAGGTGGTGATCAACTCCGACCCGTGCATCAGCTACCTCATGGAGCAGAACTCGGCGACGATGCAGGCGCTGGTGATCGCCCATGCGGCATTCGGTCACAACCATTTCTTCCGCAATAATCATCTGTTCCGGCAGTGGACGGACGCCTCGGCGATCCTCGGCTACCTCGAATTCGCGCGCTCCTACGTCTCCGGCTGCGAGGACCGTCACGGCGTGGCGGCGGTGGAACGGGTGCTTGACGCCGCCCATGCGCTGTCGCGCCACGGCGTGCACCGGCACGGCGGCGCCCGGTCGATAAACCTGAAGACCGATCAGAAGCGTGAGCGTGAGCGGCGCGACTACGACGACCAGGTATTCGATGATCTTTGGCGCACGGTACCGGGCACGCGCCAAACCCCGAACGCCGGTCCGTCCAGCGAGCGCCGCCGCCGAATGGGGCTGCCCGAGGAGAACCTGCTCTACTTCATCGAAAAGACCTCGCCCCGGCTGCAATCGTGGGAGCGCGAGATCATCCGCATCGTCCGGCTGATCGCGCAGTATTTCTACCCGCAGCCGCAGGCCAAGGTGATGAACGAGGGCTGCGCCACCTGGGTTCACAACCGCATCATGACCCGGCTGCACGAAACCGGACAGATCGACGACGCCTCGTTCCTGGAAATGATGCACTCGACAAGCAACGTCATCATGCAGCCCGGCTTCGAATACACGTCCGGCTTCAATCCCTATGCTCTCGGCTTCGCGATGATGCGCGACATCGAGCGTGTCTGCACGCAACCGACCGCGGAGGACCATGCCTGGTTCCCCGACACCGCCGGCAACGGCGATCCGATGGGAACGCTGCGCCACGCCTGGGCCAACTTCCGCGACGAGAGCTTCGTGCTGCAGTTCCTCTCGCCGGCCGTGATGCGTCAGTTCCGCATGTTCCGGCTGCTCGATGACACCGCCGAGAAGACCCTTCTGGTCGATGCGATCCACGACGACGAGGGCTACCGCGCCATACGGCGCAGCTTGGCGAAAAGCTATGACCCGGCCGAGAGCGACGCCGACGTCCAGGTGGTGGATGTCGATCTTGACGGCGACCGCCGGCTGATGCTGCAGCACCGCTGCCGCCCCGGCGAACGCCTGGCCAAGCAGGATGCCGACCAGACGCTAAAATATGTTTCCGCGATGTGGGGATATGACGTGACACTGCACGAAGTGGATTCAGACACCGATGCCGTGTTGGCGACGTATACGGCCAAGCCGCCGGTAGCTTGAGGTATGGGGCTCTGCCCCAAACCCCGCCCGGTGGCGACCGAGAGCGCATCCCCTAAGGGAAGGGGTTCCAAGGGGCGACTACCCCCCAATGCTTGAACATAAGGCGGGGTTTGGGACAGAGCCCTAGGCTACTTCGAAAAAGCCTCCACCAGCCAGATGGCGCCGGGAAGCGCCACCCCGTCCGCGGTCACATGCGGCTCCAGCGCAACGCGGATCGCCGCCCGCGCGGCCTGCACGATGTCAGCCGGCTGCTCCTGCAGCGCCCGGCCGGCGGCCCCGAACGCCGCCGCCTGCTCCGCTGCCTCGTCCAGGTTGGCGCCAAGCTGCATCGCCATGTCGAACCTGTTGAATGTCGGCGCGGCAAAACCGGCCCCGGTCAGGATGCGAACAACGCGTGCGGTGTCACCGAAGGCAAAGGGGCCCGGCTCCTCGGGTCCGGGGCGCGGCATCGGCGGCACCAGCGTCTCCACCGCCTGCAACGGCAGCAGCATCCACGGGTTCTCGTTGAATGGCCGCCAGCAGGCGAACACCAGCCGTCCGCCCGGCCGCAAGGCACGCCGCAGGTTGGTGAACGCCGCCGTCGGATCGCCGAAGAACATCACCCCGAACCGCGAAA
>JAYTTA010000337.1:0-5618 GCA_043745345.1 Acetobacteraceae bacterium
AGCGTTGCCGCCAACTCCACCGCGGCCACGAACAGCATCCCGGTCTTGAGCTGGTTGACCGCCGAAGCCTGCTCGGCGTCACACTCATCCGACATGCCCGATGGCTCGGCAACCGCACGCAGGTCCTCGATCTGGCCGCCCGACAGGCCGCAGGCGCCGGCGGCGCGGGCCAGGATGCAGACCATTTCGGCACGCACATGGGCATCCGCCGGAGCGATGCTGGCCAGCACGTCGAAGGCCCGCGTCAACAATGAGATCGAGGCTAGGATGGCAAGGTCCTCGCCGAACGCCAAGTGGGTGACGGCTTTGCCACGGCGCAGGGTGGCATCATCCATCGATGGCAGATCATCAAGAATGAGGGAGGCGGTGTGGACCATCTCAAGCGCGCAACCAGCGTCGAGCGCGCCCGCCTGAGGAATCCCGAGCGACGCTGCGGCGGCGATCGTCAGCAGCGGCCGGATGCGCTTGCCAGACCCGAGCAGCGCGTACTGCATAGCGTTGTTAAGTAGCTCGCCGCGGCCGCGGCCGCGATGGAGCAGTAGAGCCAGCCTCATATCCACATCATGGCGGGTGCAGCCATCCTCAAGCCCCATCTGAGCCAGCTTCATCCCTTCACCCCACTCCAAGCCTGTGTTGCCAGCCTAGCCAGATCGCGAAGTCGTTACACCCCACGAAAGGGAACGCGGAACAGAACCTTTCGTTCAGCATCCTTCAACTTTTTACGTCGCCGGTCGAATGTCCAGCGCGGCGCCGTTCAATCAAACGCGAGCCCGACGTAGTTCTCGGCCAGCGACATCGCCGCGGCACGCGAGGTGCGGATCAGGTCAAGGTCGGCACGGTGGATGCGGCGCTCGAAGCCGGTCTCGTGCGGATTGTGATGCATCATCGTAGTCATGAACCAGGAGAACCGCTCGGCCTTCCAGATCCGGCGCAGGCAGGTCTCGCTATAACAGTCGAGGCCCTCCTGCCGGCCGCGGCGGTACTTGTCCTCAAGCGCGCGTGAAAACACCAGCACGTCGGCGACGGCGAGGTTCAGGCCCTTGGCGCCGGTCGGCGGCACGATATGGGCGGCGTCGCCGGCGATGAATAATTTTCCATGTTGCATCGGCTCGCAAACGAAAGAACGCAGCCCGACGATGTTCTTCTGAAAGATTTCTCCACGAGTCAAAGACCAATTGTCATTAGTGCCAAGCCGCGCGTCGAGCTCGGCCCAGATGCAGCTGTCAGGCCAATCTTCTATCTTATCGGTCGGACTGCATTGGACATACATCCGCTGCACGTCGTCGGACCGCGTGCTGAGCAGCGCGAAGCCGCCGGCCTGGTTGGCATAGATCAGCTCGTGCCACGATTTTTTAGCCCGCACCAGGATACCCAGCCAGCCGAACGGATAGACCTTCTCGTATTCGACCCGCGATGCTCGCGGGATCGCCTGCCGGCTCGGGCCATGGAAACCGTCGGCGCCGACAATGTAGTCGCAATGCAGCGTTTCGAGTTCGCCGCCATGGCGGCGGAAAGCGATCGACGGCGCATCGGTATCGGCTCCGCTGATCTCGGTTTCCTCAACGCCGAAAAGTAACTCGCCGCCTTGTGCGAGGCGGCCGGCGATCAGGTCCTTGAGCACCTCGTGCTGCGGATAGACCGTCACACGGCGTCCGCCGCTCAGCGCCTCGATGTCCACGTGGTGGCGCATACGGTCCCATTGCAGGGTGATGCCGTCGTGGAAATGCGCCTCCCGCCGCATCCGCGCGCCGACCCCGAGCGCGTCCATCAACTCGGCGACCCAATGCTCCAGCACGCCGGCGCGCAAGGTGGTCTCGACCTCGGCGCGGCTACGGTGCTCCAGGTTGACGCAGCCGATGCCGGCGCGGGCGAGCAGAAGGGCGAGGAACAGGCCGGCGGGACCGCAGCCTATGATGCCGACCTGGGTGCGCACTAGAAAAGGCCAGGGGCTCTGCCCCTGGACCCCGCCCGGGAAGCGCCCGGGAGCGCATCCCTTAAAGTGGCGGGTTCTAAGGGCTTGCCCTTAGCGGGATTCAGGGGCAGAGCCCCCGGCCTTGCTATAATTCCAGGCGGAACCATCCGCCCACGGTGCCGACGATGCCCTTGCGGAAGAACAGCACGCACAGGATAAAAATCGCCCCCTGTGTCACAGTCACCCACGCCCCGAACTGCGCCAGGTAATTCTCCATTGCCGTTACCACCAGCGCGCCGACCGCCGGGCCGAAGATGGTGCCGAGGCCGCCGAGCAAGGTCATCAGCACGACCTCGCCCGACATCGAGTAGTGCACGTCGGTCAGGGTCGCGATGCCGAACACCAGCGCCTTGGTACCGCCGGCGATCCCCGCCAGCGTGCAGGACAGGGTGAAGGCGATCAGCTTGTAATCATCCGTGCGGTAGCCGAGCGAGGTAGCCCGCGGCTCGTTCTCGCGAATGGCCTTCAACACCTGGCCAAACGGCGAATGGACGACGCGGTGGATGAACAGGAAGCCGGCCAGGAACACGAAGGCCACCAGCCAGTAGATCGCCATGTCGCGGTCCAGCGGCAGCAGGCCGAACAGGGAGCTGCGCGGCACCTGCTGGATGCCGTCCTCGCCGCCGGTGAACGGCGCCTGGAGGCAGAAGAAGTAAACCATCTGGGCCAACGCCAGCGTGATCATGGCGAAATACAGCCCCTGCCGGCGGATCGCCAGCCAGCCGAGCACGAGGCCGAGTGCCGCGCCGGTCAGGCCGCCGAGTAGGATTGCGACCTCGGCCGACAGGCCCCAGTGCTTGACCGTCCAGGCGGTGATGTAGCTGCCCATGCCGAAGAACGCGGCGTGGCCAAAGCTCAGCAGCCCGACATAGCCGATCAGCAGGTTGAAGGCGCAGGCGAACAGCGCGAAACACAGCACCTTCATCAGGAACACCGGGTACAGCACCCACGGGCACAGCACGACCAGCAGCACCATCACCACGAAGGCGATCGCCTGGCTGCGCGAGAAGCCGAACAGCAAACCGGCTTTCGGCGCAACCGGCACGGTCTCGCCGGCGGCACGATCGACATCCGTCTGAATGCGAGAAGAGGTGGACATCAGACTGCCTTTCCGAACAACCCGCGCGGCCGCGCCAGCAGCACGATTACCATCACCAGGAACACCACCGTGGCTGAGGCCTGCGGATAGAACACCTTGGTCAGCCCCTCGATAATGCCCAACCCGAACCCGGTCAGGATCGAGCCCAGGATCGAGCCCATGCCGCCGATCACCACCACCGCGAAAACGGTGTTGATGAAGCTCGACCCCATGTTCGGATTGACCGAGTAAATCGGCGCGGCCAGCACCCCGGCGAACGCCGCCAGAGCCACGCCGCCGGCATAGGTCAGCGAGATCAGCCGCGGCACGTTGACCCCGAACGCCTGCACCATCGGCGCGTTCTCGGTCGCGGCGCGCAGCGTGGCGCCCAGCGACGTCTTCTCGATGATCAGCCAGGTCGCGGAGCACACCACGACCGCCGCCAGCACCACCCAGCCGCGATAGTTCGGCATGAACATGAAGCCGAGGTCGGTGGCGCCCTGCAACGCGGCCGGGATGCGGTACGGCATGCCAGAGCTGCCATAGCCATTGCGGAACAGACCCTCGATGACCAGCGCCAGCCCGAAGGTCAGCAGCAGCCCGTAGATGTGGTCGAGCTTGTACAGTCGGCTGACCACGGTCCGCTCCAGCAGAAGCCCGAAGGCACCGACGATCAGCGGCGCCAGGATCAGGGCCGGGAAGTAGCCGATGCCGGCGTATTCCAGCAGCATCCAGGATACGAACGCGCCCATCATGAACAGCGCCCCGTGGGCGAAGTTGATGATGTTGAGCATGCCGAAGATGACCGCGAGGCCGAGCGACAGCATGGCGTAGAAGGCGCCGTTGATTAGCCCGAGCAGAAGCTGGCCGAACAGCAGGGGTCCTGGGATGCCGAGGATTGAGAACATGGAAACCCAGCTAGGTCTGGAGGGATGGGAAAATCACGCCTTGACCAGCGCGCAGCCGCCCTCGCCCATCGGGCGGAACGCCTGGTCGGCTGGGGTGGTATCGAGCAGCTTATAGTAGTCCCACGGACCGCGGCTTTCGGCCGGGGTCTTGACCTGCCACAGGAACGAGGGGTGCAGGCAGCGCCCGTCGGCGCGGATCGAGCCCGGGCCGAACGCGTCGTCGTCGGTCGGCATCGCCTTCATCCGCTCGATGGTCGCGGCACCGTCGGCCTTGGCCTGCGCCACGCCCATCGCCGCGGCGACCTTAAGGTAGTGCAGTGTCGCCGAATAGGTGCCGGCCTGCACCATGGTCGGGCGCACGTTCGGCGCCTTGGGCTTGAGCCGGTTTGAAAAGGCTCGGGTGCGGTCATCATGGTCCCAGTAGAAGCTGGAGGTCAGCACCAGCCCCTTGGCGGCCTCAAGCCCGAGCGCGTGCACGTCGGAGATGAACACCAGCAGCCCGGCGACGGTCATCTTGAGGCCGAATTCCTGCGCCTGCTTGATCTGGTTGATGGTGTCGGCGCCGGCGCTGGCGAGGCCGAGCACCTTGGCCCCCGACGCCTGCGCCTCGATCAGGAACGACGAGAAGTCGGTGGTGCCGGGGAACGGGTAGGTGGCACTGCCGAGCACCTTGCCGCCGGCGGCGTTGATGAACTGCGAGGTGTCGCGCAGCAGCGCCTTGCCGAAGGTGTAGTCGGCGGTGACGAAGTACCAGCTGGTTCCGCCGGCCTTTACCAGCGCGCTGCCGGTCGACTTGGCCAGCATGTAGGTGTCGTAGACCCAGTGGATGGTGTTAGCGTTGCACTGAGTGCCGGTCAGGTCGGAGGTCGCGGAGCCGCAGTTGAGGTAGACCTTGTTCTTCTCGCGCGCGACCCCGGCGATCGCGAGGCCGACGCCCGAGTTGGCGACCTCGGTGATCATGTCGACACCGTCGCGGTCGATCCACTGCTTGACCACCGAGACGCCGATGTCGGCCTTGTTCTGATGGTCGGCGGAGACGACCTCGACGTTCATGCCTTTGCCGGCGACGCCGAAATCCTCGATCGCCTGGCGCGCGGCGGCGATCGCGACCGGGCCGGCGAGGTCTTTGTAGGGGCCGGATAAATCGGTCAACACGCCGATCTTCAGGCTGGGGGTCTGCGCGCGGGCAGGCACGGTGACGCCGATCAGCGGCAGGGCGGCGGAGGCGGCAAGCAGGCCGCGGCGGCCGAGGACGGGGGATTGGGTGATGATTGCGGTCCTTTGGTGAAACGAATTCAGACGCCCAGATAGTCGTGCAGCTTGTCCATGTTGGCTTCGAGCGCATGGTTCGGGATCATGTCGATGATCACGCCGTGGTCCATCACGTAGTGGCGGTCGGCGACGGTGGCGGCGAACCGGAAGTTCTGCTCGACGAGCAAAACCGTGAAACCGCGATTCTTGATCTCGCGGATGGTGCGGCCGATCTGCTGCACGATGACTGGTGCCAGGCCCTCGGTCGGCTCGTCCAGCAGCAGCATCTTGGCGCCCGTGCGCAGGATACGCGCGATCGCCAGCATCTGCTGCTCGCCGCCCGACAGTTTTGTTCCTTGCGACGTGCTGGCGCGTTCCTTGAGGTTCGGGAACAGCGTGTAGATCGTTT
>JAYTTA010000338.1:0-1540 GCA_043745345.1 Acetobacteraceae bacterium
TCCGGCCCGCAGGCACGCAGCCGAGGACCTGGCAGATCCCCTGCCTCGATGGCGTTGCGGATGACGACGTCGATCCGCAGTTTCGCGGATGCCGCGCTATAGGCGCTGGTGAACCCGCTATCCAGCAACAGCCGAGCATTGCGGGCGGCGATGAGGGTGTGTTCCTCGGGTGGGGTGTCACCGATGTCCGTTGGGCGCGCGGCGTTGATGAAGGTGATATGCGCATGCCCTTCGACCATCCCCGGCATCAGAGTCATGCCCTTCGCATCGACGATCTCCGCCCCCGCCGCCTCAAGCTGGCCCAACGACCGCGCCACCGCTCCGATGCGGTCGTTTTCGACCAGGACGTCGGCGGGGTAGGCGGCGGCGCCGGTGCCGTCCCATACGCGAGCGTTTTTGAACAGAATGCGGGACATAACGTTTCTCCTTCTCGGAAACCGTCTTGGTCGGGTCATGCCCGGCCGGAGCGGAATAAATTAGCCGCCAGCGCGCAAAATTCCGATCAAGCCGGAGACATCGGCGGCACCCCGCACCCCGCGCACCGCACTCAGGCTCGCTTCGATCGCCGCGCTGCCCAGCCCCGACGCTGGCATCAGCGCCCGGTACTTCGCATCGATATCGGCCCAATCGAGCCCCAGCGCGCCCGATCCATATGGCAGTAGCACGGTGCTGCGGGCGAAACGACCGTCGGTCGCGGTAATCGTCACCGTCGCCCCCTGCCGGTACAGCGCGGCGTGTTCAACCGGCGGAGGCCCCACCCGCACCTTGTCGATCAACCGGTGGATCACGGGATCGGCTATTTTCTCCGGGCTGGCATTAACCCACCCGAACCCCCAATCCGCCGCCCCGGCTGCGAGGAAATTCGCCGGGCTGTGCGCCATGTCGATCAAATCGACCGGGTGCATCGGGCCACTGAGTTTGGTCAGGCCCGGCCGTGACACCTCGATGCGTTCGATCTCATCGGGCGAGAACCCGCCGGCCCGCGCGGCCTTGGCCGCGGCTTCCGCGAATGAGTGGTACGGATGCCCGCCCGGCACCAGCTTGATCGCCAGATCGGTGACGATGTCCCAGCTCTCGCCCAGGCCCGCCAATGCGAGCTTGCCGGCTGCGTCGCCGTTCACGCCGCCGAACGCCTCGAAGAATCCCTGGTGTGTTTCCAGGATGCGCTCCTCCACCTTGAAGCCCCGTTGTGCGGCCAACGCCGCATTGACCCCGTGCATCGCCGCCAGACCGGCGTGGTATTCCCGGGCGACGCTGGTATCGGCCGCCGTGGCCAGCCCGCCGATCGACACAGCCGTAATCGCAATCGTCTGTGCCATCTGCTCGGCGTTCAGCCGCAGCATGCGGGCACCCGCCCCGGCGGCGGCCATCGCGGCGCCCAGACACCCGTGGAACCCGCGATTGCGAAAACCGGGGGTCATGGGTTCGCTCAGGCGTCCGGCGACCTCGTAGCCAATGACGATGGCGTCCAGCACATCCTCCCCGCTCGCGCCGAGGCGTTCGGCCATGGCGAGCGACACGGCAGTCAACGGAGTCCCAG
>JAYTTA010000339.1:0-5602 GCA_043745345.1 Acetobacteraceae bacterium
GAGCCTGTTCCGCGGGCTCGATCAGGTCCGGGCCGAGATCATGAACTGGATCGACGACTACAATCAGCGGCGTCCGCATTCGGCGCTGGGCTACCTCACGCCGGCGACCTACGCCGCTAATCTCTCCGCAACCTGTGATCGGCCGCGCAACCCCGACGAACTCCGCCGACCACAGGTTGCTCCACCCGCGCCGCACGGCGCAAAACCCGCCGGAGCTCTAGTCGCCACTGGATGAAAGTTCAGTAGCAGGTCAGGGCGAATGGAATATCTGAAACCGGTCTCTTATGCTCTATTCAAAAAAGTTATTTAAAAAACGAAGGGAGAATATCCATCTTTAGAGCGCATCAAAAATAACTCCTTATTACCATGCGGTTGAATATTGTCGGTATGGAGACCAACACATGACTCGTATCGCTGACCCCGCTGCACTGTCCAATCGCCTCGCCAGGCTGGATATGTCCGCGACGCAGCATCAATCGCTGGAGCAGGCCGCGGCCCAACTGGAAGACGGCATACGTGAGAGCCTCTCCCACGCGCCGGGATCCTCCCATGACATTCCGTGGCTCCAAACCGGCACGTTGCGCGCATCGATCCAACACAGCGCCGATGAAAACTCTGCTGTTATCGGCTCCCCTGATGGCGTTGCCGTGGATCAGGAACAGGGCACGAAAACTATCCCGCCGCGTCCCTTCCTGGCGCCTGCGGCTGCGGCCCACGGTGAACAGATCGCCAAGAGCATCGCCGAAGCCATTGTCACTTCCATCCGCTGCGCCGTGCAGGGAGATGCTCCATGATCGATGCCTACACCATCGGCATCACGCTTGCCCTCGACAACGGCGTCGCCGCTGGCATCGCAGCGATCCGTCAGGACCTGGCCGCGCTCGATCGCGCCATAGCCAGTTCCACCCAGGGCTTCCTCGCCATGCGTCGCCTTTCCGAAAATCTCGGCTCTGCCACGTTTGCGCGACCTCCGATCGTGCCTTCCACGCATGCCGAGGCGTCTCCGACGATCGCGGAACCGGAGGTGCCAAACTCTTCAAGTCCGCCCCCCCCCACGCGGCTGTCCGTCTCTCTACCATTGTATTCGGCTCCAAACGTTACCGCTCCTGGGGCTCCGCTGTCCGCCCCGAATAGCCTGCCGCCCGACGTGACAGAGCTTCGCCCGCCCTCCGTCGGCCGGTCCAATCCAGCAGCACCGACCGGGCCAGCCGCACCGGTCAATCTGCGCATTGAGGCCGAACCATCGCCTGCCATTCCCCAGCTTGCCGAAAGCATTGCCGTCAGCTCCTTTACTTCTCGGGCCGTGAGTACGGCGCCCGCGATATCGCCGCAATCGGTCAAGGTCTCTCCAATTGCCCCCACCCTCGCAGTTCTTCCAACCGTGATGCCGGAACCCGCCGCGCCATCCACCCGCCATTCGATGTCTCCCCAGCAAAGCCTGACACCTACGCGAATGGCTTCGGTGGCACCCAAGGTCATGACCTCTCAGGCGACGGCTTCTACACGCAACGACGCGCAAAATAGGGTAGAAACTCCTCCGGCTGCCGCTCAGACCCAGTCGAAGCCGATGACCGGCTTGTCACACGGCGAGATCATCCTGGATGGTGCTCGGCTCGGCCGTTGGATCTCCGACCGTCTCGCCCGAGCCGCAAGCCGCCCAGGCTCCGGCACCACCGCATTCGACCCGCGCATCAGCGCTCTCTACCCCGGTGCGCCAAACGGCTCCTAGGCGTCGCCCACCCTCATCCGCAGCCCAGATTCCACTCTCTTCTTCCGTTGTGCATCGGAACCCCTGTCCATGTCCGACATCACGCTCCTGCTCGGTCCGATCGCCTTCCAAGATTTCGAGGTCCCAAGCCGGATCACCTTTGGCGGCGCCCAGCGCCTCGCCATCCATCGGCTGCCAGGGGGCGCCCGGATCATCGATGCGCTTGGGCGCGACGATGCCGAACTCTCCTTCGCCGGTATTTTCTCCGGCACCGACGCTACTCTGCGCGCCCGCGCTATCGACGAGCTCCGCTCAGCCGGCCAGCCGCTGCCGCTGACCTGGAACGTGTTCTTCTACACTGTCATCATCGAGACCTTCGAAGCCGACTATAGGGCCGAACATTGGATCCCCTACCGCATCCGCTGCACGGTGTTGCGCGACGAAGCTTCCGCCCTGATCCAGCCTTTCGTTTCTCTAGTCGCAGCGGCCTACGCCGATATCGGCACAGCTCTCGCCGCCGCCGCCGCCGCCGGGTTCGACCTCACCGCCGCCCAATCTGCCTTCGCCGACCCCAATGCGTCGATCCTTGGCAGCGCTGCCTACGGCCAGGCACGATCTGTCCTGGCCACCATCCAGGCAGCCCTGACAACCAGCCTCGACCAGGCCGAGACTGATCTCGCCTCAATCGGTATCGTCACCTCGGCTGATGCCGGCGTCGCCAATCTTGCCAACGCCACCGCATCGGCGGGCCAGATCGGACAGCTCATCCAAGCCCTCGGCTACACCGGCCGCGCCGCTGTCAACATGACCAACGCGAGCACCTGAAAATGAAGACGCTCACCGTCGCCGGCGGCAATCTGTTCCGAATTGCCGCCGAGCAGCTTGGCGATGCGACCCAGTGGCTCCGCATCGCCCAACTCAACAACCTTATCGATCCAATGCTGACCGGCGCCTTGTCTAACGGCGTCGTTACCCTGCGCATTCCCAACCACGCCCCCCAGGCTGGAGGCGGCATTGCTGTTCAGTGACACCCAGGCCGTAGGCTTTAACGCCCTGCTTGCCGGTCCATCGTGGCGGGCGCCGCGGCTGCGGCTGACGGCCAACGGCCAGGAGGTTGCCGCGGTGATCCAGGCCGAGGTCGCCGCCAACAACCACTACGCCGCCGACCGGTTCACAGCCACCGTCGCAATTGGCGCCGCCGGCTTTCAGCAAGCCGCCTTCTGGGCCGCCGAGCCGGATATTGCGATCGAGGTCCTGTTCAGCCTCAACGCCGGTGCCAGTTTTCAAAGCTTGATCCAGGGCGTGGTCGACACCGTGATGATTGATCCCGTGCTCGGCCAGCTTCGCCTCGAAGGCCGCGATCTCGCCAGCCGGCTAATCGAGGCCCGTACTCAGGAAACGTTTGCCAATCGTACCGCCAGCGAAATTGCGACCCTCCTTGCCGAACGGCACGACCTTGTCCCGGTAGTATCCGCGACAACCACGCCGGTCGGCCGCTACTACGAGAACGAGCATGACCGTATTACCCTCGGCCAGTTTTCGCGTGCGACCACGGAATGGGACCTGCTCGTATTTCTCGCCCAGCAGGAAAGCGCCGAAATTTTCGTCTCAGGCAGAGAGTTGCACTTCGAGGTCAGCCAGAGCGATGTTCACACCCAACCCCTCGAACAAACGCTTCGCCCGACGGACATGATCGACCTGAACCTGGAGCGTTCCCTGACGCTGGCGCGAGATATCGAGGTCACCGTGAAAAGCTGGAACAGCCATAATCAGTCGGCATTCTCTCAAACCGCCCGCGCCAGCCGGCAGAAGGGCAGCGGGCTAACTGGCTTGGGGCAGGGCACACACGCCGGCAAGCCGCAACGCTACGTCTATGTTCGCCCAAATCTTACCCCGGATGCCGCGCTGAAACTGGCCCAGCAGAAGCTGGCCGAGCTTACCCGCCATGAACGCGTGATCGAGTTCTCGATGCCCGGCGAACTCGCGCTCAATCCGCGTTCTCGCCTCACTTTAATAGGCACTGCCACCAGCTTCGATCAGACCTATTACGTCGACACGATTGATCGACACCTTAACATCCAGACCGGCTTCACCCAGCGCATCCGTGCCAAAAACTCCAGCCCACGCGATCAGACTACCACGCCAACCGATATCGTTGCTTCTATAACCGATTAAGATCATTTCATGGACAGGTTCACTAACGCCTTGAAGGCGCAGGCTGGTGCCCTCGATCAGGGCCAGGCGCAGCCACGCTTCGGCATCGTCACCTCAGTCAACCCGGCCACTGCCAGCGCCCGTGTCACGCTGCAGCCCGAGGCCGTGCTAACCGGCTGGCTGCCAGTCTTGTCGCCCTGGGTCGGCTCAAGCTGGGGCCTGTCCTGTCCGCCGAGCCCAGGCGATCAGGTCATGGTGCTGTCGCAGGAAGGTGACGCTGAGCATGGGGTCGTCATCGGCCGCGCCTTCAGCAGCGCCGCTACCCCGCCACCCGCTCCGTCCGGAGAATTCTGGCTGGTCCATGCCTCCGGGAGCTTCATCAAGCTGCTCAACGACGGTACGATTCAGATCCATGGCAACATCCTCGTAACCGGCGGCGACCTTCATGTCGCCGGTAATGTGTCAGACAGTCACGGCAAGCTTGCCGACCTGCGGGCGCACTACAACAGTCACACTCACCCTGGCAATAACACCCGGCCTAATCCTCAGGACTGAACCAATCCTTTTACGCAGTATGGGATGAGAGAATGGCCGATATCTTCCATCAATGGGGCTCCGATCTGACAATTGGCCCAACCGGCGATCTGGCCACGGCATCGGGATCCACTCTCGGCCAGCAGCGCGTCCTCCGCCGCCTGCTTACCAGCCCAGGCGACTATATCTGGCAACTGGATTTCGGCGCCGGGCTAGCCCGGTTCATCGGCCAGCCTGGCAATGCCCTCGCCATTCGTGCTGCGATCCGCAGCCAGATATCGAAAGAAACCGCCGTAGCTGCGATGCCTGAGCCGGTGATCGATATTCGCTTCGATCCCGCCGGCGGCTCTGGCACGGTCTATGTTGACATCCGCTACGCTGATGCCGACACCGACCAGACGCAACTTCTCTCCTTTTCCATGACCGGGTGACGAGATGCAGCTTCAGCTTCAGACATTCACGGCGTTGGTCCAGAACATGGCAGCGGCCGTGCAATCCGCTGCCGGCCAGTTGCTCGACCTTACCGTTGGCTCGACCCTGCGTGCGGTGCTGGAGGCCAATGCCTCGATCGCGCTGTGGATGCAGTGGCTCATCCTTCAGGTCCTGCAAACTACCCGCGCCGCCACCAGCACGGGCACTGACCTCGACAGCTGGATGGCTGACCTGTCGCTCACCCGGCTGCCCGCCGTCACCGCCAGCGGTCATGTGACGGTTTCCCGGTTCACGGCGATTGCCGGAGCTTTCGTTCCGCTTGGCGCTTTAATGCGTACCTCTGACGGCGTCCAAACCTTTACGGTGCTGGCCCCCGTTGTTGCCAATGTGGCGTTCAGCACTACTCAGAACGGTTATCTGCTAGCAGCCGGCACTGCCTCGCTGGATATAGCGGTGCAGGCTCAATCTCCAGGCATCGCCGGCAACGTCCAGGCTGGCGCCATCACGCTTCTCGCCACCGCGATGCCGGGTATCGACAGCGTCACCAATATTGCCGCCTTTCAGAATGGCCTGGACGCGGAAAGCGACAACGCCTTCCGCCACCGATTCCAGAACTTTATCGATAGCCGATCCCGGGCAACCCCGCTCGCCGTTGGATATGCCATAAGCAACATCCAGCAGGGCCTCCAATTCACCATCCAGGAGAATGTCGACGCGGCCGGCGGTGCCCGCCTCGGCAACTTCGTCGTTACCGTTGATGACGGCTCCGGTAGC
>JAYTTA010000340.1:0-1537 GCA_043745345.1 Acetobacteraceae bacterium
CCATCCTCGCGACCCGCCATCTCGCGCAGCCACAGCGATTGCCCGAGCCAGCCGACGGTGCTGCCGATCAGCACCAAGTCGAGCCAGGGCGAGATCGCGATGCCGACTGCCTGGGCGGCGTCGTCCAGCACGCCGAGACCGCCGATCGTGGGTGTCGGCAGGATCGCGCGGCCCTCGGTCTCGTTGTAGAGGCTGACAGTGCCGCTGACGACGGGGAAGTCGAGCGCCCGGCAGGCCGCTGACATGCCGCGGATGCAGGCGGCGAACTGGCCCATGATCTCGGGTTTTTCGGGGTTGCCGAAGTTCATGTTGTCGGTCAGCGCCAACGGCCGGGCGCCGACCGCGGTCAAGTTGCGCCACGCCTCCGCCACCGCCTGCATGCCACCGGCCTCCGGGTCGGCGGCGCAGTAGCGCGGCGTGCAGTCGGTGGTCAGCGCCAGCGCCCGCGAAAACCCATCCAGGCGCACCACCGCGGCATCGGCGCCGCCGGGCCGTTTTACCGTCTGGCCGCCGACGGTGCTGTCGTACTGGTTCCACACCCAGGCGCGCGAGCATAGGTCGGGACAGCCGATCAGCTTCTCCAGCGCGTCGGCCAGGGTAAAGCGATTTTCAACGCGGGCCGGATTAAGCACCGGCTGGCGTTCGGTCTCGACCGTCGGACGATGGTACATGGGCGCCTGGTCGGCCAGCGGCGCCAGCGCGATATCGACCTCGACCTCGCCTTTGTGGCGGACGACGAACCGGCCGGTGTCGGTGATGCGGCCGATGACCGAAAAATCCAGCTCCCACTTTTCAAAAATCTTTCGCGCGGCATTTTCGGCGTCCGGGCGCAGCACCATCAGCATGCGCTCCTGGCTTTCCGACAGCAGCATCTCGTAAGCGGTCATGCCGGTCTCGCGCGCGGGCACGCGGTCCATATCGAGTTCGATGCCGACGCCGCCGCGGCTGGCCATCTCGACCGAGGAACTGGTCAGACCGGCGGCGCCCATGTCCTGGATGGCGACGATGGCGTCGGTCGCCATCAGCTCCAGGCATGCCTCGATCAGCAGCTTCTCGGTAAACGGATCGCCGACCTGCACGGTGGGGCGCTTGTCCTCCGACGAGGAAGCAAACTCGGCCGAGGCCATGGTGGCGCCGTGGATGCCGTCGCGGCCGGTCTTGGAGCCGACATAGACCACCGGGTTGCCGACGCCCGCCGCGGCCGACAGGAATATCTTGTCCCGTCGCGCGATGCCCACCGTCATAGCGTTGACAAGCGGATTGCCGTCGTAGGATGAGTGAAAATCGATCTCGCCGCCGACCGTCGGCACCCCGACGCAGTTCCCGTAGCCGGCGATGCCGCGCACCACGCCATCGACGATGCGCTTCGTCTGCTTGGCGGTCGGCGCGCCGAAGCGCAGCGCGTTGAGGTTGGCGATCGGCCGCGCGCCCATGGTGAACACATCCCGGAGAATGCCGCCGACGCCGGTGGCGGCGCCCTGGTACGGCTCGATGAAGCTCGGGTGGTTGTGGCTCTCCATCTTGAAAACCGCGGCCA
>JAYTTA010000341.1:0-1536 GCA_043745345.1 Acetobacteraceae bacterium
GCCAGCGGCCCGGTCAGATTGGTGCCGGGACCGAGCCGGGGCGCGATGGCGGCGACGTATCTCACGGTCTCGTCCGGCAGCGGATCGCCGCCGCTGAGATAGGAATCAAGCCGGCGCGGCCCGGCATTGTAGGCGGCCAGGAAGCCCGGGGCGCCGAAACGGTTGTACATGTCGCGCAGGTAAGCGGTGCCGGCGAGCATATTCGCGTGCGGGTCGAACGGGTCGTCACCGAGGCCGTGGCGCGCCCGCAGCTCCTCATAGGTGGCGGGCATGACCTGCATCAGCCCCATGGCACCGGCCGAAGATACCGCATCCTCCCGCCCCGCCGATTCCTGGCGCATCACCGCGCGGATCCATGGGTCGGGCACGCCAAACCGGCTCGACGCCTCCCGAACATAGGGACCCCACGGGTCCTCAGGCGGTCCGGGTGGTGGGTAATAACGCGCGGGCGTAGTGCGCAGGGCGTGGCGGCTGCCGGCCGAGCCGCCGCAGGCCGCAAGCCCGATGGCGATCGCCAGCAACGGCAGGCAACGCACCAGCCTCCTGGTTGCCTGGAGGCATCGAGCACGTGGCTCAGCCCGATGCGTCATGTATTGCCCCAAAACCTGTGGTTGCGGTTTAGCAGGAACGTCGGCGGGTCGCCACGCCGTTGGCGACTGCGGCCTTTTGGGGCACCATGATGGCGAAAATCCAACGCGGGAGGCCGGCATGGCGAAAAAAGGCTACTGGATCGCGCAGTTCGAGGTGTCCGACCCGGAGGCCTATAAAGCCTACCAAGCCGAGGTGTCAGCATTGTTCCGCGAGATCGGCGCGACCTTCATCGTCCGCGGCGGACGCTCGCATGTCGAGGATGGACACGCCGCGATCCGCACCGTGGTGATCGAGTTCTCCGACTATAAATCCGCCCTGCAATGCTACCTGTCGCCGCGTTACGCGGAGGTGAAGAAGCTGCGGGAGGGCCATGCCATCGGCCACATCATCGTGGTCGAGGGCCATAACAGCGATGGCGCCTGACCGCGATGGATCCGCTTTGCGGCCAGTCGGTGCGGCGGCTGGAGGATGAGCGCTTCCTGACCGGACGCGGCCGCTACACCGACGATCTGAACCGGCCTGGGCAGGCCTTCGCCAACGTCGTGCGCTCGGTCCACGCGCACGCGAAAATACTGCGGATCGATACCGATGCGGCGCGGGCGGCACCCGGTGTGCTCGGCGTGTTCACCGCGGCGGACCTGGCCGCCGACGGCATCGGGCCGATCCCCTGCACGGTTCAGGTCGCGACGGTCGAGCCGATGCGGGTGCCACAACGGCTCGCGCTGGCCGATGACCGGGTGCGCCATGTCGGCGAGCCGGTGGCGTTCGTCGTCGCCAATACCCGCGAGCAGGCGCGCGATGCGGCCGAGTTGGTAGAGGTCGACTACGACGTGCTGCCCTGTGTCGTCGATGCCCGTACCGCATTGGCGCCTGGCGCCGCGCGACTTTGGGACGACATTCCGCAAAATACTTCTTACCGGTTCGAGAAAGGCGACCGCGCGGCGG
>JAYTTA010000342.1:0-5590 GCA_043745345.1 Acetobacteraceae bacterium
AACAGCGCATCCGTCGCCAGGTCGAACACCACCACGTAATACGCCAGGTTCATGTGCCCGTTGCTGTCGATCCACTCCGGCAGCACGGTCGCCTCAAAGGCCGCAAGCGAGCAAACAGGTTTCATCGCCCTAGCTTGTTGGCGAACCTCCAACCGGTCAAGCTGCCGCCATCACGCGACAGGGGCCGGCAGCGGCATGCACGGAACAACGATCGACGCTCCCACTGGCGATATTCCAGACGGCGTTGCAACCGCCGACCGCAACCGCGCCATGGTCACCCTGTCGATCGCCATCTGCATCTCCGTCCTCGGCTCGGTGATCGCCAACATTGCACTTCCCGCCATCGCCGAGAGCCTCGCCATCAGCCCCGCCCAATCGGTCTGGGTGGTCAATTCCTATCAGGTCGCGGTCACCGTCTCGCTGCTGCCGTTCTCCTCGCTCGGCGACATCTACGGTTACAAGCGCATCTACCTGATCGGCCTGGCGATCTTCACCGCGGCCTCGCTCGCCTGCGGCTTGGCCGGCTCGCTGCCGCTGCTGGTCGCCGCCCGCATCCTGCAGGGCATCGGCGCCGCCGGCGTCATGAGCGTCAATATGGCGCTTGTCCGCTACATCTATCCGCGCGCCCAGCTCGGCCGCGGCGTCGGCACCACCGCGATGGTGGTGGCAACCTCCTCCGCCGCCGGGCCGACCTTGGCCGCCGCCATCCTTGCCGTCGCACCCTGGCAATATCTGTTCATCTTCAACATCCCGCTCGGCATCCTCGCCCTGGTCCTGGCGCGGCGCTCGCTGCCCGCAACCCCGCTCTCCAGCCACCGGTTCGACATTGCCAGCGCCGCCCTCAACGCGATCGGCTTCGGCCTGATCTTCATCGGCGCCGACGGCCTTGGCCATAATCAAGGCCGCGGCCTCTCGATCGCCGAACTCGTCATCGGCCTCGCCATCTTCAGCCTATTTGTCCGCCGCCAGCTGTTCCTGTCAGCGCCCATGCTCCCCGTCGACCTGCTCCGCATCCCCGCCTTCGCGCTGTCCGCGATAACCTCGATCTGCTCCTACGCCTGCCAGACCCTCGCCTACCTCGCCTTGCCGTTCTACTTCCAATACGTCGGCGGCCAGTCGCAGGTCGAAACCGGCCTGCTGATGACGCCGTGGCCCGCCGTCGTGATGATCGTCGCCCCCATCGCCGGCCGACTATCCGACCGCTATCCCGCTGGCCTGCTGTGCGGCACCGGCCTCGCCATCCTCAGCGCCGGCATGCTGCTGCTGATGCAGGTCTCGCCCGGCGCCCACTGGGGCGACGTGATGTGGCGAATGGCGATCTGCGGCATCGGCTTCGGCCTGTTCCAGTCGCCCAACAACCGCGAGTTCATGGCCGCCGCCCCCCACGCCCGCAGCGGCGCCGGCAGCGGCATGATGTCAACCTCCCGGCTGGTCGGCCAAACCCTCGGCGGCCTCATCGTCGCCATGGCCTTCGCCTCGTCCGGAACCGGCCGAGCCGGAGTCGAGCACGGCGCCATCCTCGGAATGGGCATCGGCGTCGGCTTTTCCGCGGTCGCGATGGTGGCAAGCTTCTGGCGGCTGCGACGATAGAAGCAAGTATGGGGCTCTGCCCCAAACCCCGCCGGGGTAGCGCCCCGGGGCGCATCCTTTAAGTCGGGGGGACACAAAGGGCGACCGCCCCTTGGCAGGTCCAGGGCAGAGCCCTGGCCCTGAGGTCAGACGAACCGCTTGACGTAGAAAATCCGGTCATGCCCCGGCGGATAGTCACCGATCCGTCCGAATTCGGAAAAGCCCAGCTTCTGGTAAAATCCCGCCGCCTGGAAGCTCCATGTGTCCAGCCAAATTCCCACCAGCCCGCGCCGCCTTGCCTCGGCTTCCGCCAGGCCCATCACCTCGCGGCCAAGTCCCACTCCCTTCGCAGCACCTAGTGCCAGCAGGCTGACGAACAGGAACCCATAGCCAGCCTGCCCCCACAGTCCGCCGGCGATCTTGCCGTCCGCATCGCGAACCGTGATGGCGATGGTCTCCCAACCGCTCGGGCCAGCTTCCTGCTCGTTATGTGCATTGAGCGGCGCCAGGATCTGGGCACGGATCGCCTCATCCGGCTCGGTCTCCAGAACAACCCGCCAGCCCTGCGTCATCAACTGCCGGACCACACCGGCGGGCGCTTGGCCAGGAACGCATCGATCCCCTCGGCGGCGTCGTTGGCCATCATGTTGCGGGTCATAACCTGCGCCGTGAAGGCATAGGCGGCGGCTAAATCCATCTCGGCCTGGCGGTAGAACGCCTCCTTGCCGATCGCCACGGTAAACGAGCTTTTTGCCGCGATCTGCCCGGCCAAAGCCGCCACCGCGGCATCCAGCTCCGCCTCCGGCACCACCCGGTTGACCAGCCCAAGCTCGCGCGCCCGCACGGCGGAAATAAGCTCCCCGGTCAGCAGCATCTCCATCGCCGCCTTCCTCGGCACCGCCCGCGTCAGCGCGACCATCGGCGTCGAGCAGAACAGCCCAATATTCACCCCCGGCGTCGCGAACCGGGCCGTGTCCGCCGCAACCGCCAGATCGCAGCTCGCCACCAGTTGGCAGCCCGCCGCCGTCGCCACCCCATGCACCCGCGCGATCACCGGCTTCTTCAATGCAATGATCTGCAGCATCAGCCGCGAGCACTGGGTGAACAACGCGGCATATTCCTCCTGTTCCGGCCGGGTCCGCATCTCCCGCAGATCATGCCCGGCACAGAACGCCGGCCCGGCGCCCCCAATCACCACCACCCGGATCGCCGGATCATCGGCAACGTCGGAAAAAGCCTGCTCCAGCGCCGTCATCAGCCCGACCGAAAGCGCGTTGCGCGCCTGCGGCCGGTTCATCGTCAAATGCGCGACGCCCTCAACATCCTCCCGCAGCACGACCGCGGTGGAAACCGGAGCATTCATCGAAGCCTCCTTAATGGGTAACGACAGCCCCCGCCTGAACGATCAGCGCATCGACCGCGGTGATCCGATCGCCGGCACAGATCAGCGGATTGACATCCAGTTCCGAAATGATGTCCGCCTGATCGGCGGCAAACTCCGAAACCCGGCACACGATCTCCGCCAGCCTTGAGAAATCGACCGGCGCGAAGTTCCGGAACCCCTGCAGAAGTTTTACCCCTTTGAGGCTGTGCAGCATCGCCAACGCCTCGGTATGCGTCACCGGCGCCGGCAACAGGGAAGTATCCTTCATCAGCTCGACCAGGATGCCGCCAAGCCCGACCACCACCAGCGGCCCGAACAACGGATCGACCCGCGCCCCCACCACCATCTCGATCCCGGTCGGCACCATCGGCTGCACCAGCACGCCGTTGATCCGCGGCGGCGGCGACACCTTGTGCGCGTTCGCCATCACCGCCTCGTACGCCGCCCGCACCTCAGCGGCGGTCTTCAAATTCAGCCGGATCACCCCCGCCTCGGTCTTGTGCGGCAAATCCGGTGATTCGACCTTCAGCACCACCGGCAGCCCTAGTCGCTCAGCCGAAGAAACCGCCTCGTCGGCACTCTGCGCCAACGTCTCGCCGACCACCGGCACGCCGTACAGCGCCAGCACCTCCTTCGCCTCTCGCTCCGTCAACGTCGAATTCGCCGACGCATGGATCAGCGCCGCCGCCGCCGCCTTGGCCGAGGCCGGCGAGAACCGCGAATGCGCCGGCACTACGGCCTGGCGCTTCTCCTCACGCCACATCCACGCCTTGATCGTCGAAAAGCAGTTGTTCATCGACCGGAACAGCGCCAAATTTTGGCTGCCCTCGATCAGATCCATGCCCGGCCCACCCATCCACTCGGTGATCCACGCCATGCAGATCGGCTTGCCGTTCTCACCCGACAGCTTGTCGAACGAGGCGATCCGCGCGGCTGACTGCGGCGACGGCGCGGCATACGAGCTCGGCACCACCAATGCGGCATAGTCCGAACAGCCCAGCAGGGCATTGGCGCACTCGGTGAAGGACGACGGGTTGGACAGCACCTGGGCCGTCACGTCGCACGGATTGCGCACCGCGCCGAACTCCGGCACGTGCTGCTCCAGCACCGCCCGCACCGCATCGTTGGGCTGCGGCAAATCGACATCATGCTGCTCGGCACGGTCCGCCGCCATGATCGCGGCCCCACCCGAGGCCGCAACGATCGCCACGCCCCGCGCCCGCGGCGCCGGAGCTTTGGCCAGGAACGCCGCCGTCTCCAGCAGATGCTCGTAATCCTCGACCAGGATCGCGCCCGCCCGCTTGAACGCCGCCTGATACGCGGCGTGCGACCCGGCCAGCGATCCGGTATGCGACATCGCCGCCGTCGCGCCCTGCTCGCCGGACGCCATCTTGAAGATCACCACCGGCTTGTTGGCCCGCCACGCCGTGTCGCACGCCGCCAGTATCCGCTGCGGCTCGGCCATGCCCTCGAACACGCAGGCGATCGCCGCGCAATCGGGCTCCTCCGCCAGGAAGCTGATATAGTCGGCCATGTCGACATCGACCGAGTTGCCCGAGGTCAGCACGTGGCTGACGGCGATCCCGCGGGAGGACGCCTGCGCCAGCGCCATGCCAAGCGCGCCGGACTGGCTGATGATGCCGATCGAGCGCGGCCCGGGCGACATCTTCGGCTGCAGGTCCATGAAGGTGATGCGCGCGTCGCTGGTCGTGTTGACCACGCCGATGCAGTTCGGCCCGACGATCCGCAGCCCGCTCTCACGCGATATGGCGCGCAGTCGCTCCTGCTGCGCGATGCGGTCGTCCTTGCCGGTTTCCGAATATCCCGAGGCGAAGATGATCGCCCCGCCGACGCCCGCCTTGGCGCACTCCAGCACGATCTCCTCGACCGCCTCGCGCGCCGCGCAGATCACCGCACAATCGACTATTTCGGGAATCTCACCGACCGACTTGTAGCAGGTAAGGTCGTTGATCCGGTCATACCGGGCATTCACCGGGTAATACCGGCCGGTGTAGTTCAGCATGTTATTGAGCACGCGCTCGCCGAACGCCCCCGCCCGCTGCGAGGCGCCGATCACCGCCACCGAGGAAGGGTTGAGCAGCCGTGAAAGCTCGGCATTGGTGTAGTTGGCGCGCAACGAGGCGTTCATGGTTTCCCCTGGCATGGTTTTCCCTGGATTTGACGTTCCCTTGGGCACAAGCATACTCATCCCCAACGCAAACCGGCAACCAGCCGGTACCGGAACAGGGCGGGGAAGATTCATGGGCGGATTGTTCGACCTCACCGGCAAGGTTGCCGTGGTCACCGGATCGACCAAGGGCATCGGCCGCGCCATCGTCGAGCGCATGGCCGAGCACGGCGCCCGCGTCGTCGTATCCTCCCGCAAGCGCGACGCCTGCGAAACTGTGGCCGAAGGCATCCGCGCCCGCGGTGGCGAGGCCGCGGTCATCCCCTGCCACATCAGCCACAAGGAGGAGCTTGTCGCCCTCGTCGACCAGACCAACGCGCTCTATGGCAAGATCGACATCTTGGTCTGCAACGCGGCCCTCAACCCCTATTTCGGCCCCGCCGCCGACTGCCCGGACGAGGCGTTCGAGCGCACCATGGGCGCCAATGTGCGCAGCAACTTCTGGCTGA
>JAYTTA010000343.1:0-1534 GCA_043745345.1 Acetobacteraceae bacterium
GCGCCTACCGCTTTACCCAGCGGGTTTTCCGGCTCATTGAACCAATAGCGAGTAGTGAGGCAGTTGCAGCGCCGGCCGGTTTCGGCCCAGTGGCAAACACGCTGCGGCGCGCTACCCACCGCGCCATCGCCGGCGTGACCGAGTCGCTCGACAGCTTCGCCTTCAACGTCGCGGTTGCACGCATCCACGAATTCGCCAACGCGATCGCCGAGGCTGGACGTGCCGATACCAGCCCCGACCTGGCCTGGGCCCGCCGCGAAGCCGGCCTGACGATGGCCCGGCTGCTATCGCCGATGATGCCGCATTTGGCCGAAGAGATCTTTTTCACCCTTGTCCCCGAAACCGGGCTGGTGGCCGAGCAGCCCTGGCCGATCGCAGACGCCGCCTTGCTTGTGCGCGCGAGCGTCACCATCGCAGTGCAGATCATGGGCAAGCTGCGCGCGATCATCGAGGTGCCGCCCGATGCTGCCGCCAAGGCCGTCATTGAGGCCGCCGAGGCTGAGCCCAAGGTCGCGGCGCTGCTGGCCGGCATGCGCGTTCTCAAGCGCATTCACGTTCCCGGCCGCATCGTCAATTTCGTGATCGGGACCTGACGCCGTGCAACTGCTGCGCGCCGCGCTGATCCTGGTCGCCTGCCTAGCCGCATCGGCCTGCGGCTTTCGCCCGATGTACCTGCCGGCCGCCGCCGGTGACCCCGGTGCCGCCAGCGAACTGGCGGCGATCTCGGTGGATGTCATACCGGAACGCGCCGGCCAGTTGCTGCGCCAGGCGATGCAGGAACGGCTGGAACGTGGTACTGGCGGCGAGGCACGGCGGTTCACATTGGCCGTCGGGCTCGGCATTGCCGCCGAGGGCATCGGCATACTGGCTGACAACTCGGTGACCCGGGTGCGGCTGACCGGCACCGTCAACTGGTATCTACGCGCCACCGACCCCGCCAAGACGCTTTTGACCTCAGGCACCGCGCGCGCGACCGATGCCTTCAACGTCATCAATCAGCAGTATTTCTTCGCCGACCTCAGCAACGACGCCGCCAACCGGCGCATCGTCGAGGTTATCGCCGACCAGATCACGCTGCAGCTCGCGGTCTGGTTCCAACAGCATCCCACGGCGCCGCTACCCGCCGGATGAAGCCGCCTTCTGGATGAAAATCGACGCTCGTCGCATGGGCGGCTTCCTCAAGGACCCCGGCGCCTGCCGCGTCGTGCTGCTGCATGGCGATGATGCCGGGCTGATCCGCGACCGCGCCGAGGCGCTGGTCCGCGCCGTTGCCGGCAGCCTCGACGACCCGTTCCTGGTCGCCGACCTCAACCGCGAAACCATCGGCCGGTTAGCCGAGGAAGCCAGCGCCCTGTCGATGACCGGCCGTCGCCGCGTGGTCCGGCTGCGCGAGGCGACCGACGCTGCGGCCGAGCGCATCCGCGTGATCTTGGCCGGCAACACCACAGCCTTTCTGGTCATCGAGGCGCCCGGCCTCGCGTCCAAAGCCAAGCTGCGCGCTCTGGTCGAAGCGGCGGCCGACGGCGCCGCGATC
>JAYTTA010000344.1:0-5582 GCA_043745345.1 Acetobacteraceae bacterium
TCGAGGTAGACGCCGTAGGTCGTCATCGGATCGCTGTCGAGCGGAGTTTCACCCGGTATCGTGGTGCCCGGCGAGATGCGGATGCCGACCCGGTCGCCGCCCCAGATCTCGGTTACGGCGGTCACAACTTCAAGTGGAAAGCGGAGCCGGTTTTCCAGCGTGCCGCCATACCGGTCCGTACGGCGGTTGGTGCTGTCGCGGATGAACTGCTCTAGCAGGTAGTTGTTGGCCGAATGAATTTCGACGCCATCGAAGCCAGCATCCATGGCGCATTGCGCGGCATGGCGGTAGTCGGCGACGATGGCCGGGATCTCGTCGGTTTCCAACGCGCGCGGGGTCACGTGGTCCTGCATTCCGCTATCCGTGAAGGCTTGCCCGCCGGGTCTGATCGCCGATGGCGCCACCGGCAGCGCGCCACCATGCAGGCTGGGGTGGGAAATGCGCCCCGTATGCCAAAGCTGGAGCACCATACGCCCGTTCTGCACGTGCACCGCCTGGGTGACATGCCGCCAGGCCGCGACCTGCTCCGGCGACCATATGCCGGGCGTCAACGCGTAGCCACGGGCCTGAGGCGAAATGTTGGTGGCCTCAGAGACGATCAGTCCGGCTGTAGCGCGCTGGGCATAGTAGTCAGCGGCGAAGCTTGGCGGCACCCCAGCGTCGCTGGAGCGACTGCGAGTCAACGGCGCCATGACGATACGGTTCTTCAGAGTGAGTTTGCCCAAAGCGTAGGGTTGGAACAGAAGGGAATTCTGTGTCGGTTGCATGAGGTTTCCGTCAGATGTGGGCCGAGCCGGACCTGGCTCTCGCCGTTAAGTCAGATAGAAGGGGAGTGCCGCACCTTTCAGCATGCCAGGCTGGGCACGCTGCCAGCGAAGATGTCAGCGATGCCAATTATGCTGCGCGTCGCGTAGGTCTGGTTCCACACGACGCGGGCGATTTCAGCGGTGCCGCCGCACACCTTGCATCATCGGCGAAGTGTCCAGGGTTGGCTGCCACATGCCGCGCGCGTAGCCGCTTCTCAGCCCCCTTACAGAGATTAATATCGCCGTGACGCTTACCGCGCCACGGCTATGCCTCAGGCTCCAGGCTTCAACACCACCTTGGTCCAACCCTCGTCGCGCGCATCAAAATGCTTGTATGCGTCAGGCGCCTCGTTCAGCCCAAGTCGATGCGAGATGATGACGGATGGTTTCGCTTTGCCGACGTGGATCAGGTCGCGCAAACGTCGATTATACGTCTTCACGTTGGCCTGCCCGGTTGCGATACGCTGCCCCTTGAACCAGTAGGTGCCAAAGTCAAAGGCCATCTTGCCTTGCTTCGCCAACGCGTCGGAAGCCATCGGATCTTGGGGCAGGAACACGCCGACCACGCCGATGCCGCCTGTCGCCTTCGTCGTTGCGACGAGACTGTTCATCGTGAAGTTGTTAACTTCCCGCCCGTGACGGTCGCAACACTGATATCCGACGCACTCACAGCCGCGGTCCGTGCCAAGCCCGTCTGTCTGGCCGAGAATCTCCTCGACCGGGTCACAGCGCCGCATATCGATCGGAATAGCTCCAAGGGATTTCGCAAGCGCCAGCCGGTCGTCGTGTGCATCGACCACAAACACTCGGGCAGCGCCCTTGATTACGGCGGAGTGCGCCGCCATCAGGCCAACGGGCCCAGCGCCATAAATCGTCACCGTCTCCCCAGGAAGCAACCCCGCAAGTTCCGTTGCGTGCCAACCCGTAGGGAAGATGTCGGACAGCATGACGTAGTCGTCTTGCTTCTCCGCCCCGTCTTCCGGCAGGGCAAGACAATTGAAGTCTGCATAAGGGACGCGTAGGAGTTCCGCCTGCCCCCCCTGAAATGGTCCCATTCCTGCGAAACCGTAGGCTGCTCCCGCCGTGCCCGGATTGCAGGTGAGACAGAACCCCGTGAGTCCACGCTCACAATTTGCGCAGAAGCCGCAGCCTATGTTGAAAGGCAGACAGACCCAGTCGCCTTTTTTCACCCGATCCACCCCGGCGCCGATTTCGATGACCTGGCCCAGGTTTTCGTGTCCGAAAGCGCGCCCCTTTTCGAAGTCGGTGCGGCCTTCATACATGTGAAGGTCAGAGCCGCAGATGTTGGTGGTGGTAATCCGGACGACGGCATCCGTCGGTTTTTCAATCCGAGCATCGGGAATGCTGCTGACACTCACGTCACGCGGACCGTTGTAGATTACAGCTTTCATTTGAATATCTCCTTTGAGATCAAAAAGAATGTAATGGATAATAGGTTCCTCCAATCATCAGACTGAAAGCGGCACGCTTGTTGGGTAATTCTCCTCCCTGACGCTAGTGAGCTTCACGAGCAGAATTGTCCTGGCTCACTGCATGGGGAGATTTCGCATGAAAGCCATCAGATACAGCGACCCGCAGATCCTTTCGATCCTTCGCCAGGCCGAGGGGGAGGGTATTGGGTGGCAGAACTGTGCCGTGAATACGGCATGAGCTCTGCCTCGTTCTACAAGTGGCGGGCGAAGTTCGGGGGCATGGATGCCTCGAGGATCACCCCGATGAAAATCATCGAGGACGAGAACCGACGACTGAAAAAATATTCGCCGAGTTAAGCATGCAAAATGAGCTTCCTCAAGGAAGCTCTCGGAAAAAATAGACCGGCCATCTCAGCGCCGTGAGATGACCGAGACTGCGGTGGCGCGACGCGGGGTCAGCATTGCCCTGGCCTGCCGGATTCTCAGTGTCAGCGAGACCTGTTTTCGCTATGGCCCGAAGCTTGCCGATGAGAACGAGCGGATCGCCGATCTGTTGGTCGGGCCGGAGAGCGCAAACCTCATCGGGTCGATGGACTTCATGGCCGATCGTTTGGGAGATGGCAGAGTGTTTCGTCTGCTGAACGTGCCGGATGACTTCAACCGAGAGGGGCTGAGCATTGAGGTGGACTTTTATCTTCCCGCCGAGCGTGTGATCCGCAGTCTCGACCGGATCATCAAATGGCGGGGCAAACCCGGTACGATCAGGGTTGATAACGGACCTGAATACCTCAGTGAAAAATTGAAAGAATGGGCCGACAAACAGGATATCCGCCTCCAGCATATCCAGCCGGATCAGCCGCAGCAGAAGGCTCACATCGAGCGCTATAACCGCACGGTACGGCACGAATGGCTGGATCATTACATCATCGAGACTATCGAGGAGGCACAGGACTTTGTCAGATATTGGCTCTGGACTTACGATAATGACCGCCCGAACGTGGGCATCGGTGGCACCACTCCCGCCCATAGACTGAGATTGTCCGTGTGAAGTCTACGACGTCGCCCCGTTAGAAATGAGGGGATTACCGGGGGGACTCTTCCGTTAGGTGCGATCTACTAGACTAGCTCGTAGTCGACTTCCGGGGCGTAGACCGCCTGGTCCTTGCCGAGCAGGGACGAGAACAGGGTGAATTTCGAGATTTCCACCGGCCCCGCGCGGAATAGGTTGTGGGTCTGCACGAAGCCGGCCAGCCGGTCCTCGGCCACGTTGCCGCACCGGGCCAGGGTGACGTGGGGCGAGAACCGGCGCCGTTCCGGTTCTAGCCCGGCGCGCTGCAGGGCGGTTTCGATCTTGCCGGCGAGGTGGTCCAGGGCAGGGTTTCGGGTGACGCCGACCCATAGGGAGCTGGCGCGGCCGGCCTTGGCGAACACGCCGACCCCGGAAAGCTCCAGCGGGAAACGTTTTGACCGGATGGCGGCGAAAGCGAGGTCGATGTCCTCGCAGCGGTAGGCCGGCGTGTCGCCGATGAAGCGTAAAGTAAGGTGATAGTTTTCCGGCGGCACCCAGCGCGCGCCGGGCAGGCCGGAGCCGGCCAGCATGGAAACCCGGGTCCGCATCTCCCACGACAGGTCGAGGGCGACGAACAGCCTCATCGCGCTGCCTGGCGGCTGGCCTCGGCGTTTCTGACCAGCGTCTCGACGGTGGGCAGCAGGCGGGCGACCTCACGCTGCACGCCCTCGGGGTTGGGATGGATGCCGTCGGCCTGGTTGAGAGCGGGGTCGCCGGCGATGCCTTCCAGCAGGAACGGGTCGTAGATCACGCCGGGGCGTTGGCCGAGCCGGTCGAACACGGCGCGGAACTCTGCCGTATAGGCGGCGCCCATGTTCGGCGGGGGGTACATGCCGGTCAGCAGCACCGGAATTTTTTTCGCGTGGAGAATATCGAGGATGACGGCGAGGTTCGCTTCCATCTGCTTCGGGTCGCTGCCGCGCAGGCCATCATTGGCGCCGAGCTCGACGATTGCGGCATCGACTGGGGCGCCGGCGAGGGACCATTCCAACCGGGCACGGCCGCCGGCTGCGGTGTCGCCGGAGACCGCGGCATCGACCAGCCGGACTTTTTTACCGTTCGCGGCCAGGGCGGCGGCGAGTCTGGCCTGGAAGCCGTCGGCTGCGGCGAGGCCGAAGCCGGCGGTGAGCGAGTCGCCCAGCACCAGCAGGCCGACGGGTTCGGCGGCGCGCGCCGGATTGGCGAAGAGCAGCCAGGCCAGCATAACGGCAGCTTTGCCAATCCGCGATCGGCGCCCATATCCTGCGGTCATGGACATACTCTCATCGGCCCCACTCTCATCGGTTTCGGTTCAAACCCTAGACAGTTCCGCGGACTCGCATGTGGTCGTGCGAGACCTGCATTTGACCCTGCAGTCGGCGGCGGGGCCGGTCAATATCCTTCGCGGTATCGATCTGGAGATCGGCGGTGGGCAGTCGATCGGGCTGGTTGGGCCGTCGGGTTCGGGTAAGTCGTCCCTGCTGATGGTGCTGGCCGGGCTGGAGCGGGCGACGTCGGGTTCGGTGCGGGTCGGCGGGATCGAGCTGACGGAGTTGGACGAGGACCGGCTGGCGCGGCTGCGGCGGGACCGGATCGGCATCGTATTCCAGTCGTTCCATTTGATCCCGAGCATGACCGCGCTGGAGAACGTGGCGGTGCCGCTGGAGCTGGCCGGCAACCCGGATGCGATGGTCTTGGCGGGCGAGGCCTTGGAGTCGGTCGGACTCGGCCATCGGCTGACTCATTTTCCGGGGCAGCTTTCGGGGGGCGAGCAGCAGCGGGTGGCCTTGGCCAGGGCTTTCGCGCCGAAGCCGAGGCTGTTGCTGGCCGATGAGCCGACCGGCAATTTGGATCAGGCGACTGGAGAGGTCGTCATGGACCTACTCTTTTCACTGCAACAGCGAGCGGGAACCACGTTGCTGCTGATCACCCACGATCCCCGGCTGGCGGCAAGGTGCGCCCGTGTGGTGCGAATGGCCGACGGCCGGATAGAAGGGTGATGCTGTCCAGAGGCTCGCCTCTGGCGGGGTCCAGGGGCAGCGCCCTTGGCCTTGCTTTCTCGCTTGCCTTTCGAGAGCTGCGATCAGGTGCGCGCGGCCTGTGGATCGTGCTTGCCTGCCTGGCGCTGGGCGTGGCGGTAATCGCCGGCGTGGGCACGCTGCGGGAGGCGACGGATCGCGGCATTTCGCAGGATGGCAGGCGCATCCTTGGCGGCGACCTGGAGATCGAGGGCGGGGCGGTGGCGTTGCCCCAGACGCTGCGCGATTTCTTCGACGCGCGGGGTGCCCGGGCATC
>JAYTTA010000345.1:0-1530 GCA_043745345.1 Acetobacteraceae bacterium
CGCTCGACGGCCAGATGTCGCAGGCCTCCGAATACGCGCCGCTGGTGCTGAAATCGACGCCGGCCGGCGCGGTGGTGCGGCTGCGCGACGTCGCCACCGTGATCAACGGCACGGTCAACACCCGACTCGCCGCCTGGGACGGCAAGCAGCCGGCGATCCTGCTCAGCATCTCGAAAACCTCCGGCGCCAACGTCATCGACACGGTTGACCGGGTGACGGCCCTGCTGCCGCAGCTGATGTCGTGGATGCCGCCGGATATAAAGCTGTCGGTACTGACCGACCGCACCACCACCATCCGCGCCAGCCTGCACGACGTGCAGATCACGTTGCTGATTTCGGTGGCACTTGTGCTGCTGGTCGTGCTGCTGTTCATGCGCCGGCTGATGCCGATGCTGGCCGCCGCCGCGACCATCCCGCTGTCGCTGGCGGGAACTCTGGCCGGCATGTGGTTCCTCGGCTTCGCGCTCGACAATTTTTCCCTGATGGCGCTGACGATCTCGGTCGGCTTCGTCATCGACGACGCCATCGTCATGATCGAGAACATCTTCCGGCATATGGAGCAGGGTCTGACGCCCCTGCAGGCGGCGCTGAAGGGTTCGCGCCAGATCGGTTTCACGGTGCTGTCGATCAGCCTGTCGTTGGTTGCGGTGTTCATCCCGCTGATCTTCATGGGCGGCTTGCTCGGCCGGCTGTTCCACGAATTCGCCATGACGCTGACCATCGCCATCGGCATCTCCGCCGTCGTGTCGCTGTCGCTGACGCCGATGATCTGCGGCCGGTTCCTGCGTGTTGCCCCAGCGCCGCCGGCTGGCTGGCTCGGCCGCATCGACCGCACCATCGAGCGCGGCCTGGCCGCCGTCGAACGCG
The DNA here is from genome assembly GCA_043745345.1 of Acetobacteraceae bacterium. Lineage (GTDB taxonomy): Bacteria > Pseudomonadota > Alphaproteobacteria > Acetobacterales > Acetobacteraceae > PALSA-911. The sequence goes on from JAYTTA010000345.1 coordinate 868, forward strand.
GTTACGCTGTGTCGCTCGACTGGGCGCTGATCCACCGGTGGTTCATGTTGCTGCTGTTCTGCGCCACCATCGTGCTGACGGTGCGGCTGTACGGCATGGTGCCGAAGGGCTTCCTGCCGCTGCAGGATACCGGCGTGCTGGTCGGCTCGACGCTGGCATCGCCCGACGTGTCGTTCAAGGCGATGACCGAGCGGCAGCGTGCGGTCGTCGACGTGCTGCTGACCGATCCCGCGATCGCCAGCGTCGGCTCCAACATTGGCGTGTCGTCAGGCTTTTCCGCCCTCAACCGCGGCTCGCTGAACATCGGGCTGAAGCCGCTTTCGGAGCGCGGCGTCGACTCGGAGGCGGTGATCGCGCGGTTGCGTCCCAAGCTGGCACAAGTCGGTGGTGTGCAGACCTTTCTGTTCGCGGCCCAGGATTTGCGCGGCGGCGGGCGCACCGGCGGCTCGCAGTACCAGTTCGTGCTGATCGCCGAGAACCTGGCCGCAATGCGCGAATGGTCGCTTAAGCTGGAGGAAAGGCTGCAGCATACCGACGGCCTCACTGACGTCACCAGCGACCAGGACCGCGCGGCGCCGCAGCTCACCGTTGTCATTGACCGTGACGCCGCGGCCCGGCTGGGCGTGTCGGTGGCGGCGATCGACAACGCGCTCAACAACGCCT
>JAYTTA010000346.1:0-5561 GCA_043745345.1 Acetobacteraceae bacterium
CGATGTCGCCCAACCCGGCATCCGCCAACCCGGCGAATGATTTTTATCCGCAGCCTTGGTGACCGCCCGGTTGTGCGTATGTAGTATTGGGTGCCACAGGCAGAAGAAAGCTTGAGCTTTGCCCAAACTCGCTAAGGGGTAATCGCCCCTTAGAATTTTCGACTTAGGGGATGCGCTCCCGGGCGCTTCCCGGGCGGGGTCAAAGGCAGAGCCCCAGCCTTCTTGCCTACGGCGTAAGTGAAATACTTTTTTACGATCGGAGCCAAAACCCCATGAGCAAATTCGGTGTAGCCCAGCCCGTCCGCCGCGTTGAGGACCCTCGTTTGCTGAAAGGCAACGGCCGCTATACCGATGACATCCACCTGCCCGGCATGCTGTTTGGCGTGGTGTTGCGCAGCCCGCACGCCGCTGCGACGATCCTGAGCCTGGGCACCGCCGATGCCGCCGCCATGCCTGGGGTGCGCGCAATCTATACCAGCGCCGACTTCAATGCCGATGGCATTGGCGGCTTGCCGTGCGCCGTTGCGTTGAAGAACAAGGACGGCAGCGACAGCGTGATGCCGCCGCATCCGGTGCTGGCAGACGGCGTGGTGCGCCATGTCGGCGATCCGGTCGCCTTTATCGTCGCCGACACCGTGCTAGCGGCGCGCGATGCGGCCGAGGCCATTCTGGTCGATTACGACGTGCTGGATTCGACCACGGAACTGCGCACCGCCAACGATCCGGGCATGCCGCAGGTCTGGCCGCAGGCGCCGAACAACCAGGTGTTCGATTGGGAGATCGGCGACCGCGCCGCGACCGAGGCTGAATTCGCTCGTGCTACGCACGTCACCAAGCTGACCGTCATCAACAACCGCATCGTGGTGAACTCGATGGAGGCCCGTGCCGCCATCGCCGAATACGACGGCGATCGCTGGACACTGCACACCAATTCCCAGGGCGGGTGGCTGATCAAGGGCTTGATAGCCGGTGCCGTGTTCAAGACCGATCCGGAGAAATTCCGCATCATCACCCCTGATGTCGGCGGCGGCTTTGGCATGAAGCTGTTCCTGTACGCCGAGCACGTTCTTACCTGCTATGCGGCGCGCAAGCTGGGCCTGCCCGTGAAGTGGGCATCCGAGCGTTCCGAGGCATTCCTGTGCGACACCCAGGGCCGCGACAACGTGACGGTCGGCGAGATCGCGATGGACGCAGATGGCAAGTTTCTGGCCCTGCGCTCACGCAACGTGGCCAACATGGGCGCCTACCTGTCCAACTTCGGGCCGTTCATTCCGACCATGGCCGGCACCGGCGTGCTCGCCAGCATCTACGGCTTCAAGCAGGTCTACGCCAACGTCATCGGCGCGTTCACCAACACGGTCCCCGTCGACGCTTATCGCGGCGCCGGTCGGCCGGAGGCGAACTATTTGGTCGAGCGCCTGGTCGATCAGGCGGCACGCGACACGGGGATCGACCGGATCGAACTCCGCCGCCGCAACATGGTGCCGTCCTCGGCGATGCCGCACACCACGCCGGTCGGCAAGATCTACGACAGCGGCGAGTTCGAGGTTGTGCTCGATGCCGGTCTGAAGACCGTCGACTGGGCCGGCTTCCCGGCCCGGCGCGCTGCCTCTGCCGCCCGTGGCCGCAAGCGCGGCATCGGCCTCGCCTACTACTTGGAGGCGACCGGCGGCGCCGACAGCGAGCGCGCCGAGATCCGCTTCGCCGATGACGGCTTCGTCGATGTCTATGTCGGCACCCAGTCCACCGGCCAAGGCCACGAGACCGCCTACGTCCAGCTTACCGCCGACCGTCTCGGCATCGATGGCGAGAAAATCCGCATCCGCCAGGGCGACACCGACACGATCCCGACCGGCGGCGGCACCGGCGGCGCCCGGAGCCTTTACTCCGAGGGCCAGGCTATCGTGCTGACCGCGGGCACGGTGATCGAGCGCGGCCGCCGTGCCGCGTCCGAAGCCCTGGAAGCCGCGATGGCCGACATCGTGTTCGACGCTGGCAAATTCTCCATTATCGGCACCGACCGTGGCATCGATATTCTTACCCTGGCTCTAGACCAGCGGAAGAAAGCCAATGCTGGCCAGGACGTGACCACACTGGATGCCGCCGAGGTGGCAAAGATCGAGGCTCACACCTTCCCCAATGGCTGCCACATCGCCGAGGTCGAGATCGATCCTGAAACCGGCCATATCCACGTCGCCCGCTACAGTGTGACCGACGACGTGGGCCGCGCGGTCAATCCGATGATCGTCGCCGGCCAGGTCCATGGCGGCGTCGCTCAGGGCATCGGCCAGGCGATGATGGAACGCACCGCCTACGATCCATCGTCGGGCCAACTGCTGTCCGGCAGCCTGATGGACTACCAGCTGCCCCGCGCTATGGACCTGCCGGACATCGAGGTCGAGCTGATCGAGGTGCCATGCGATACCAACTCGCTCGGCGTCAAAGGTGCCGGCGAAGCGGGTGCCGTCGGCAGCCCGCCGGCGCTGATGAACGCGGTGCTGGATGCACTTTGGGACACCGGGGTGACGCAGTTGGATATGCCGGTTACGCCGGAGATCGTCTGGCAGGCTATCGAGACGGCCAAGGCAGCATAGGAAGCATGGGGCTCCGCCCCAGCCCCGCCAGGAAAAGCGCTCTTGGACCCGCCTAACTTAAGTCAGGGGGATCCAAGGGGCGACTGCCTCTTGGCGGGTTTGGGTAGAGCCCATGCTTTCTTGCTTACGGCGTTTCAGCCACCTGAATCGCGAACACGACCCGGGGACGCGATCGGAACAGCCTTGCAGATACATCGAGCAGCCATTTAATCGGCGAATATTTCCGGTCCAGCAGCCGCATTCCGAGCTCGAACTCGCGGCCATCAACGATTTTCGCGCGCGCATCGGTCCAGGCACCTGTGATCTTGCCCCGCACGTCGCAGGGCGCGATCTTGACAGCGCCATTGGCGCGGATGCGTTTCGTCTTGCCGGCATCCGCCGTCGTGTAGGCGTACACCGTCGACGTGCCCGTATCGCTCGCGAACCAGATCGGGGTTCGGACCCCGACGCCGCTTCGGCGGAAGGTTTCCAGGCTCAGGTATTTCTGGTTATTGAATGCAGCCGGTATCGGGCTCATCGCCGGCTACTCGATATCATCAAGGCTGAACTGCTCGGCTTCCTCGTCATAGGTGAAAAGCTCCGCGTACCGGCCCCAACCGATCACGGTGCGAAGCGTCTGGTGCGCGTAGTCGGGCGACATGTAGTCCTCCAGCTCGTCGCGGAACCTCACCGCCGAGGCGCGGTGATTCCAGCGCTCGTCCAGCACCTGGCGGATCATAGCAGCCAGCTTGACGTGCTGGCGCAGGGCAGCGGCGAAGATATGTTTCCGATCGTCGGTATCGGCGGCGACGAAGGCGCGGCCGTTCTCGGTGATGCGAAGATCGCCTTCCTCCAGCACGCCGAACTGCAATGTGGAAAGCGCCTCGCCGAGCGGGAAAAGCTCGTCAAGTTCGAGTTGCAGGCTGCCCGCTAGCGCCGAAAGGTCGGCATGGCCGTCATAGGGTTCGGCGGCCAAGGTTTCTAGCAGACCGGCCATGAGATTAGTGCCAACCGGCGGCAGCGGGGCGGCAAGCGCCTCGGCGGCGGTTGGCGGACGGGTCGGCACCGGGCGGCGCGTCATCAGCGCGTAGATGTCATCGACCATCTGCCGGAACGCCGGGTCGAGCCGGTTGCGCGGGTGTGGGAACGACACCTCGAGCTCGCTGGCGACGCGGCCGGGATTGGAGGCGAACACCAGGATGCGGTCGCACATCAGCACCGCCTCCTCGATGTTGTGGGTCACCATCAGCACGGATTTGATGGGCAGCTTGCCCTCGGACCAAAGGTCGATCAGGTCGGTGCGCAATGTTTCCGCGGTCAGCACGTCAAGCGCCGAAAACGGCTCGTCCATCAGCAGCAGGTCGGGATGCACCACCAGTGCGCGTGCCAGTCCGACGCGCTGGCGCATGCCGCCGGAAAGCTCCTTCGGGTAGGCGTTCTCGTAGCCGCCGAGCCCGATCAGGTCGATCGCGCCCTCGGCTCGGTTCTCGCGCTCGGTCCGCGACACGCCGAGCGCCTCCAGCCCGATCTCGACGTTTTCGCGCACGGTCAGCCAGGGAAACAGAGCGAAGGACTGGAACACCATCGCCACGCCGTTGGCCGGTCCGGTCAGTTGCTTGCCACGCCACAACACGTCGCCGGCGGTCGGCGACAGCAGCCCGGCGACGATGCGCAGCAGAGTCGATTTGCCCGAACCGGACCGGCCGAGCAGCCCGACCATCTCCCCGGTGCGGATCGTTACGTTGACGTCGTCCAGCACCACTAGGTCGGCGTTACTGTCCTTGTGGTAGGCTTGGCGGCAGCCGCGAACCTCGATCAGCGGGATGTCGGTGCGGGCAACGGTCTCGACCTGCGCGTCCATCGAAAATTCCTAAAGGGTAAGGCGGCGGCTTGAGTAATCGTACAGCGGCCGCCAGATGGCGCGGTTGAACAGCAGCACGAAGCCCGACATCACCACCACGCCGAGCACCACCTGGGCCATGTTACCGGCTTCCGTAGCCTCCGCGATGTAGGCGCCAAGCCCATGCGCCGCCAGCTTGGTCTGGCCCCAGGCCGCGACCTCCGAGACGATCGCCGCGTTCCACGACCCGCCCGACGCGGTGATCGCGCCGGTCACATAGTAGGGCAGAATGCCAGGGATGATCACCCGGCGCCACCACAGCCAGCCGTCGATGCGGAAGTTGGCCGCGGCCTCGCGCAGGTCGCCCGGGAACGCCGCGGCGCCCGCAATGACGTTGAACAGGATGTACCACTGCGTTCCCATCACCATCAGTGGCGTCAGCCAGACATCCACGTTGGCGTGGAAATAGACGATCAGCACCACCACCGGCGGAAACAGCAAATTGGCCGGGAACGCGGCCAGGAACTGCGCTACCGGCTGGGCGCGGCGCGCCCAAACCGGCCGCATGCCGAGCCAGACGCCGATCGGCACCCAGATCAGGCTGGCGACCGTCATCATCACGACCACCCGGATCATCGTGTACAGCCCCAGCAGCAGCACCTCGGGCACATCCGCCAGGGACAGCTGGGTGGCGCAAAACGTCACGATCTTCCATCCGGCAAACACCACCACCGCGGCAAGCAGCAGCAGCGACACGGCATCGCCGATCCGGCTAGAAACCGGCCTCGCACGCTCGCTGCCCTTGGCCTTGAGGTATCGCGCGCGCATCGGCAGCAGCCGCATCCGCCACCCGCCGGCGCTGCCGAGCACAAAGCCGATGGCGTCGGTCGCGGCCCCCATCAACCGGGTGCGGCGCATCAGCTTCAGCACCCAGGGGTCGGATGCCGTCGCACCAGCCGTGGTCTCGAACTTGAACTTCGCCGACCAGGCGACCAACGGCCGGAACAGTAGCTGGTCATAGAGCAAAATGACGATCAGCATGGCCAGGATCGCCCACGTCACCGCGCCAAGGTCGCGCTTCTCCAGCGCCAGCGCGACGTACGATCCGATCCCGGGCAGCTTCCACGTGTTGTCGCCGACCGAGATCG
>JAYTTA010000347.1:0-1517 GCA_043745345.1 Acetobacteraceae bacterium
GCGGAGGCGGGTTGGTTCTGGAAACGTCCGGCATCCATCCCCAAGCCATCGTGCCCATGCGGCAATGACGCCGCCTCCTGCGCCGCCATCAGCCGATAACCCACCGGGTTGTCGGCACGAGCTGGCGCCGCACCCTACAGAACGAGGACCGGGGCAAGCAGCTACGCCGCCCGCCTTGGCTTGATTACAGTAACGGCTTTCAACGGCGCCGGGATGTGAGGACCCGCAGCAGATAGCCGACGGCGCCCGCGACCAACAGAGCGGTCAGGGGATTGGCTCGAGTATTCTCCATCGCCGAATCGACCCAGTCACCGGCCTCGTCGAGCACCGAGCCAAAGCTGTTTTGGGCGGTGCCGGCAAGCTGATTGACCTTGCCGCGCGCCTGCGTCTCGCTGTCTCCGGTCAGCCCACCGACGGCATCCTGAACCTTGCCGCCGAAATTCCGCGCGGCACCCTCGATCCTGTTCTCATTCACCATGTCGCTCTCCTTTGCTGTCGCTTGCTGCCTTGCCTGTCACACAATTTCAGACAGAAACAGTTCCCTCGTCCGGCAACCGGCTGTTGGGTGCCATGCCGGCTTGGCCCGCCATGCTTTGCACCTGATCCTGACCGAACACGCTTTGCAGCTGTTGCGGCAAGATCGACTGGTTGACGCCAGCCTGGCGGGCCTGGTCACCGACCTTGCGCGCAGCTGCACCGGCCGACTGAAGATCCGCCATGGTCTTGGCAATCGCTTCGGAACCATCAGTGTCGTTCATCTAACCCTCCCTGAAACGCCAGCGAAGCTGCCTTGATGACGATCAAGCGTTTTCAGCCGCCCAAAAGTTCCTCTGCCTGGAACACGATTACAATATGTTCCAGCCGGGGCTCTATTCTCAGCGAACAACCCGCTGGGTTACGTTCACCCGGCGCTGCACGGCGGTGGACCCGCCAATGGCGGCAGCAATAGCGCCGATCAGAAGGGTGCCAAACGCCGCAAACGAGGTTTTCGACGCGGCGGCGCTGGCGTCAGCCGCGTTCTTCGCAGTCTCCACGGCATGATTGTACGCCTGTTTCAGCTTGGCCTGCGCATCGTCGAACTACTTGGTCGCATTGTCGCGGCTGATGTGCTGCTGGACCGCCATGATCGTGATAATTCGATTATGTGCCGGCCCGGCGTCTGCCCCACCGCGCGCATAGGTCACCAGGTTGGTCGCAATTTCCTTCTGCGCATCCTGAGGCGACATCGACGCCGGGTCTGGGTTAGCCGGCCGAAGCTAGGCCTGAGCCTGTTGCTGGATCACGTCCGGCGATACGCCCGCGCGCCTGCACAGGGCGGATCGCCATAGGTGTCGGTAGACATCGCTGCCTCCCCAATCGACAAAAGGGGTGCTCCAGGCCGATTGCCTGGAACACCCGGAATGCCGGACGACGTTAGACGGCGTTGGTGCACTCGGTGGATGGAGGGCGAGATGACCCCAGCCCCGGTCCGTTATGCGGCTCTGCGCTGGCAACGAACGGATTTCGGGCGTCCTGTC
>JAYTTA010000348.1:0-21011 GCA_043745345.1 Acetobacteraceae bacterium
GGTCACAGCCGAAATCGGCAAGCTCGGCGCTGAACTTGACGCGACCTACGCCGACAGCCCGTCCAAGGGCGAGATCAGCAGCGCCTTCAAAAACAAGACCCAGGCGCTGATGAACCTGTTCGACGACACCTTGGTCACCGCGATCGATGCCGTGATGGAAAACGCTGAACCCGCCCGCCGCGACGCCCTGGTCACCACCGCCCGCAACGCTGCCAAGGACTTCCTCGGCATCGTCGACGCCGAGGAGCTGATCGACGCGCTGGACGACAACCCGTTCATGCCGCTGAACCTGCGCGCCACGCTCACGACGACGTTGGGTGGTCTGTCGAAAGCCATGCAGTGAAGCATGGGGCTCCGGCCCAAACCCCGCCAGGAGAAGCGCTCCTGGACCCGCCTGACTAAGTAAATGACTAATTTACAATAGGACCCTTCCTCCGGTTCAGCCGATCGGGTGCCGCCACAAGTTCCCGCTTTAGATGGGCGTCCGCCCCGCAGATAACCGCATACTTCCAGGGATCACTATACCGGAGAACCATCTTAGCAAACTCGGCGCGGAGCACCTTCAAGGCGTCCGCACGGGCATCCATTCGATCGGAGGGAGTCGACTGGCGCCCGTTCTCAATACCTGAAATAAACTGGAAATTCTTTACACCGATGGCTATTGCTAGGCCGGCCTGTGTGTATCTTGCTTCAATCCGAAGGCCGCGAAGATAGTCGGCAAGGGCAAGTTTCCACTCAAGGGCCATCTATCCGCGGTTCACCACGGACGGGTTCTGGCCATCGGTCTCTCTACCGGATTTAAAGGGGTTCAAAAAGGCGACTACCCCTTTGCGGGTTTGAGCGGAGCAGTCAAAGGTTCCGATTGGCCGCCTTCGGCCAGTTAGAATGCCTGCGGAGCGGGAGCCCAACCTAACTATGTATAGTCGTAATGAAACTCCCCATCCGCCGCGCTCACCCGCACCGTCCGGATCGCCACGCCGTCCAGCATGCTGTTCAGGAACACCGTGCTTAGCGCCGGCAGCATGGTGTTGGTCAGGATGGCGTCGATCATGCGTCCGCCGCTCTCGGGTTCGTTGCACCGGCTGGCGATCAGCTGCACTATGTCGTCGCCAAAGGTGAAATCGACCTTATGCCGCTCGTTGATGCGCGACGCTACCCGGCCGAGCTGCAGCCGGATGATATTGGCCATGACAGCGTCGCTTAACGGAACATACGGGATGACTAGCAGCCGGCCCAGCAGCGCCGGCGGAAACACCTTTAACAGAGGCTCACGCAAGGCCTTGGCCAGCTCCTCGGTCGCCGGCATCAGCTCGGGATCCTGGCACATGCCCATGATCAGCGCGGTGCCGACGTTCGAGGTCAGCAGGATCAACGTATTCTTGAAATCGATCACGCGGCCCTCGCCGTCCTCCATCACGCCCTTGTCGAACACCTGGAAGAAGATCTCGTGCACGTCGGGATGCGCCTTCTCGACCTCGTCCAGCAACACCACGGAGTAGGGTTTCCGACGAACCGCCTCGGTCAGCACACCGCCCTCGCCGTAGCCGATATAGCCGGGCGGCGCGCCCTTCAGGGTCGAGACCGTGTGAGCCTCCTGGAACTCGCTCATGTTGATGGTGATGACGTTCTGTTCGCCGCCATACAGCGCCTCGGCCAGCGCCAGCGCGGTCTCAGTCTTGCCGACGCCGGACGGGCCGCAGAGCATGAAAACGCCGATCGGCTTGGACGGATTGTCCAGCCCGGCGCGCGCGGTCTGCACGCGCTTGGCGATCAATTCCAGCGCGTGGTCCTGGCCGATCACCCGGCGGCCCAAGTTGGCGGTCAGGTTGAGCACCGCCTGGACCTCGTTCTTGACCATCCGGCCGACGGGGATGCCGGTCCAGTCGCCGACCACGGCGGCGACCGCCTGCTCGTCGACGCTCGGCAGGATCAGCGGACTCTCGCCCTGATGGGTGGCAAGCTCGGCCTGAATTTCGCGGATTTCCGAAAGGGTATGCACCGGGTCCACGGCCGTGGCGTCGCGCAGCGCCGCGCGTTTTTCCAGCAGCCGGTCAACCAGCGCCTTCTCGGCGCCCCACCGCGCCTCCAGCCCGATCAGCTCGTGCTGGTTGCCGTCCAGCGATGCCTGCGCCGTCTCCTGCCGGGTGCCGATGTCCAGCCCGATCGCCGCTTCCCGCCCGATGATGCCGATCTCGGTCTCCAGCGCCTGGATGCGGCGGCGGCAGTCATCCACCGCCGGCGGCACCGCGTGCTGGCTGACCGCGACCCGTGCCGCCGCGGTGTCAAGCAGGCTGACCGACTTGTCGGGCAGCTGGCGCGCCGGGATGTAGCGGTGCGATAGCCGCACCGCGGCCTCGATCGCCTCGTCGAGGATCTGCACGCGATGATGCTTCTCCAGCGCCGAGACGATGCCGCGCATCATCAGGATGGCTTTCTCCTCCGACGGCTCGTCCACCTGGACTACCTGGAAGCGCCGGGTCAGCGCCGGATCCTTCTCGAAGTATTTTTTGTACTCCGCCCAGGTGGTCGCCGCGACAGTGCGCAGCGTGCCGCGCGCCAGCGCCGGCTTGAGCAGGTTGGCGGCATCCCCTGTGCCCGCCGCACCGCCGGCGCCGATCAGGGTGTGCGCCTCGTCGATAAATAAGATAATCGGCTTGGGCGAGGCCTGGACCTCGTCGATCACCTGGCGTAGCCGGTTCTCGAACTCGCCCTTCATGCTCGCGCCGGCCTGCAGCAGCCCGATATCCAGGGTGCGCAGGCTGACGTCGCGCAGCGCAGGCGGCACGTCGCCGGCGACGATGCGCAGCGCGAAGCCCTCGACCACCGCGGTCTTGCCGACGCCCGCCTCGCCGGTCAAGATCGGGTTGTTCTGGCGTCGCCGCATCAGCACGTCCACCACCTGGCGGATCTCGTTGTCGCGGCCGACGATCGGATCGATCTCGCCTTTTCGCGCCTTTTCGGTCAGATCAACCGAGTATTTGGCAAGCGCCTCGTTCTTGCCCATCACCGCCGGCGCCACCGCGCCGCTGACCTCGCCGGGAGGAGCCGCCCCGTCCGTCGCGCGCATCGCGTCTTCCGGCGATCCGGCGGTGATCCTGGCCCAGCCGTCGCTCAGCGCCTCGCCTTTGACCCGGTCGAACGCCGGGCTGACGCCGAGCAGCGCGTGGCGCAGGCCCGGCGTGCGCATCGCACCCAGCAGCAGATGGCCGGTGCGGACCTGGTGCTCGCCGAACATCAGGGTCGCCAGCACCCAGCCGCGCTCCACCGCCTCCTCGATCTGCGGCGCGAAGTCGGAGATCGCGGTGGCGCCGCGCGGCAGCCGGTCGAGTGATGCGGTCACGTCGGTGGCGATGCGTGAGGCATCGACCTCGAAATGGCGCAGGATGCGGGCCAGGTCGCTGTCGGGCGCCTGCAGGATCTGGTGCAGCCAGTGCACCAACTCGACATAGGGGTTGCCACGCAGCTTGCAGAATACGGTGGCGCCCTCGATCGCGCGGTAGCCCAGCGGGTTGAGCTTGCCGAACAGGGTGCTGCGGCTGATTTCGGTCATTGGGTGGGCTCCGGTTGGTTCAGTCTCGATGAGCGGCGCGCCATGCCGTCGGCGCTGGCATCAAGATGGAGGTCGGCGGCGTCGGCCAGGCTGCGCCGTGGCATCAGCCAGGTGGTCCAGCCGAGCCTGCCCTGCCGGCCGAGCCGGATGGCAGGCACCTCGTCGCGCTTGAGCACCAGCCGGACATCCCAGGTCAGCACATCGCCGGCATAGTTGCTGACGATCGGGATCAGCTTGCCGAACGAAGCCCCACCCGGCAGCAGCCGCTCGTATTCGACGAGGCCGACCGGCCCAACCACCAGCCGGAACTTCTGCTGCCGGCTCCAGACCCGGGAGCCGAGCAGAAGTCCGCCACCGAGCGTGCCGGTCTCGCGCAGGGCGCCGAGCCGGGAATGGTCGGTATCGGGCAGTGCCAGCCAGCTGCCGACGAAACTCTCGACCCGAATTTTCATGGCGAAGAACGCGGACAGGATGGCCGCCAAGCCCTCGGCGTGGCGGGTCTGGTTGGAAAGCAGCCCGGCGAAGTGCAGCTTGGTCAGGTCGGGCATCGCGTCGCGGCCGAGCAGGCTCGGCATGCCGAGCCCGGCGAGCGCGCCGGCATAGGTGGTGAAGCGGTCGTCCTCCGGCCGGTCGAAGGTCACGGTCGGGCGCACATCGGCCCAGGCACGGTAGAGCAGCGACAGCGCGCGGTGATGGAACAAGTCGTTGAACCGGCTCAAAGTCGCGTCGCGCTCGTTGCGTCGGCGGTCGCGCGCGTATTCGGTCAGGTGCAGCGGCAGCGGGCCGTCGGGGCCGAATAGCCCGAAGAAATGCACCAGCAGCCGTGGTGGACGGCCTTCGTTGCCATCCTCCCAGCCGGCGAGCATGGACGGCGCGAACTCGACCGATGGTTCCTGGCCGAGCCGGAAGAAATCCTCGGCCGGGCGTTTACTGCGCCCGAAGCGCGGGCGCGCGCGGTTCAGCGCCTCCAACCGGCGCATCACCTGATAGAAGCTGAAGGCGTGCGGCGCCGCAGCCAGCCGTTGCAGGAAGTTTTCCATGCTAGATCGTTGCGCGCTGCCCGAAGCGGATCGGCCAGCGCATCACGTCGCCGCGGTCCGGGCAGCGCAGCCGGGTCTGGATGAAGGCGTTGATCGAGACGTATTTGGCGAAGAACCGATCCAGCACGGCGGCCATCAGCACGGCGCCGGAGCCACCGAACGCCGCTTCGTCGATGGTCAGCGTGACCTCCATGCCGCGCCCCGCCGCTACCGGTCCGCTGCCGGGGATGCGCCGCACCACCGGCTCGGCGCTGACCGAGATCAGCCCCTCCAGCTGGCGCGCGGCGATCGACTGCGTCGCCGGCACGTACAGCCGTAGCAATTCGCGTAAGGCCGCCGCACCACGGACCCGGTCAGTGTCGGTCAGGCTGAGATAGTTGAGGCCGAGATGGGAGATGAAGCGCCAAGCGTAGTCGCCGTCGCCCCGGCACGGCCGCGGCGGGGTCGGCCCGACGACGCAGCGCACCGAGGCGACGGGCGCGCTGATCACCAAGTTGAAGTCCGTCGCCTGGCGCCCGACCGGCATCGACAGCGGCAGGTCGCGGTTGGTACATAGCAGGCCAAGCCCGACCTGGCGAAGCGTATGTCGCAGCGGCGCGTGCTCGGGATCGACAAGGGACAAATAAACCTCGTGGCCGAGATAGGACGATCGCGGCCCGCGCTGGCGGCTGCGGACCGACAGCTGGCGGGGCTGGCGGCGCAGCATGTAGTAGGCGCGGTGGTCGGGGTTCTGGCTGAGATCGTTGGCAGCGTAAAACGGGAGGAACGGCTGCGGCGCGCTGCCGTCGGCGGCGAACCCGTCTACGCCGGTGACGCCAAACACCTCGAAATCGAGCGGCCGCATCCGGTCCGGCACGACCAGGTGCTCGACGTCGCGCTCGCCCAGATTGATGCGATCGCTACGGCGCTGGAACAGGTTGATGGCAGGGGTGCAGAACAGCTGCATCTGGTCGGGCCCGAAGCCCGGCGCCAGCAGCGGCTCGGCGCGGTCGAGTAGCAGAACCAGCTCAAGCTCGTTGGTGGTGCAGCGGATGACCGAGCGCCCAAGCCCGCCGATCTCGATGAACAGGAAGCGCTCCGGCATGGCGTAGTACTCTTGCAGCAGCCGGTAGCCGCCGAAGGATTGCGCGGTGCGCGGCAGCAGCGCCTCCTCGTCCTCGAAGCCCATCGCGCGGATGGCGCTGGCCGGCAGCGTATCCAGCCAAGGCGCCGGGCGGGACGCGGGGCGGACATGGATCTGCACCACGTTCGCCACCATCTGCTCATACAGCCGCATTCGCGCGCCCTCGGCGCCGCCCAGGAAGAAGACCAGCTTGTCGAGCGCCACCTTGCTGAACGGCAGATCGGCGGTGGTCCGCAGCCGCAACCGGATCGCCGCCTTGACGCCGCGGAGGTTGGGCAGGCCGAGGGCGGCGACGGCGGCCGGGGAGCCGATATACTCGGCCTCCGCCAGCTCGATCGGCAACAGCTGCACCGGGTGTGCGGTGCGGAACTCGCAGTTGGTCTGGTCCTCGGTGCCGAGCAGGCTACGCAACTCGGTGCCGGGCGGCAGCACGACGCCCTGCGGCAGGGCGCCGGTCGCAGTGTTGGGCTGGAACCTGACCACCGCCATCGACGGCGTCGGCGCCAAATAGTGCGGATAGACCATCTGGAGCAGCGACTGGGTGAACGTCGGGAACTCCGCCTCCATCTTCAGCTGCACGCGGGCGGTCAGAAACGCGAAGCCCTCCAGCAGCCGCTCGACATAGGGATCGGCGACGTCTGTGTTCGACAGGCCGAGCCGGGCGCCGATCTTGGGAAACTCGGCGGCGAACTCGGTGCCCATGTCGCGCATAAAGGCGAGCTCGCCCTCATAGAGCCGCAGCAGCCGGGGGTCCATCAGCCGCGCGCCTTGATGTCGCTGACGACGGCCATGCGCGTTTCCAGCTCGATCGACGTCTCCAGGAACAGCTGCTGGGGGATCGGCTGCGCCCACAGCTCGCCGGTGATCTCGAATACCAGCGCCGGCAGCGCCTGGTCGCTCGTTTGGGGCCGCGCGCGCACCCGCAGAGTCTCGGAGCGGATGCGCGGTTCGAAGGCGCGGATGGCGGCGGCGATCGCCGCCTCCAGCGGCCCCGATTTTCCCTTGGCGGTGATCAGCCCGGCGAACCCGGGGATGCCGTAGTTGAGCGTGCTGGCGGCGGTGAGCGGAGCGGAGGAAAGATCCTCGACGGTGCCGAGATTGGTCGCATTGAGCAGCCAGCCGAGGTCGCGCAGCACCGCGCGGCGCAACTGCAGCATGGTCAGGCCCTGCTGGTCGAGCGCCTCGCGCTTGTCGCCGGGTGCAAGATCGGTCAGCCGGTCGAGCAGCGACGGCTGCAGTTTTTCTTCTCGGTGCGGATCGGCCATCGTCAGGCAGCGGCCGGGACGGTATCCGCGGCAACTAGTTCCGGCGCGTCGATCGCGGGCGAAAAAATATCCAGGCGACGCAGGTCCATCAGCGCGATCTCGCCAGTATCGCAGGCGAACATCCGCTGGCCCGAGCCGAGCAGCCAGCCATCAGCCTCGGCGCCAACCGTCGTCCAGTCGGTGCGTCGCGACAGCTGGGCGGCGGGGTCGGCTTGCTGCGTGATGGCGGGGTAGCGGGTCGGGATGAAGCCGACTGATGCGCCGTCATTGGCCCATAGGAAGCGCGCCGGCATCCAGACCTGGTCGCGCAGGTCGGCGGGAGGCTCGATGTCGATCCGGCGGATGTCGGCGAACTGCACCCAGTAGTAGGTGCCGTCGACGAACGCCTCTAGCACCGGACCAAGCCGTGGATCGGCATCCGCGATCCATGCGAACGGGGCGCCGTCGGCGGAGCCTTCCGAGCCGGGCGCCTGCTCGAACGCAGTATCGCGCAGGCTGGCCGCCTGTGCCGGCTGTCCAGCGGCGAGCAGCCGGTTGGCCTCGATCAGCAGCGGCACCCAGGGACCGGGCTGGCCGAACAGGGTCGGCGTGCGCTCACCGCGGAACACCTTCTCCCGCAGCACCTCGCAGCGGATCGCCGCCTGGTAGGCCTGGTGCATCGGCAGCGCCAGCGGGTCGAGTTCTGCCGCGACCGCGAGCTGGGCCAGGGCGCGGTCCCATTCGGCGGTGATGCAGAACATCTGGAACAGGAATGTCCGCAGCCGCGGGTCGCCGGGCGCCTTGCGGACATTCTGCTTCAGCAGGTCGAGGGCGGTATGGACGTCGCCTTGCCTCAGGTGATCAACAGCGTCCACACGTAACCCCCCCCCCCGGTGCTTCAGGTTCAGGCGGAGATATCGTCGGCGATGGCGAACTTGGCGACGTTCTTGGTGCGGTCCCAACCGCCTGGAACCGTCGGGAACAGGGTTCCATTCGGTTTCTGCTGGCCGTAATAGACCTGCAAGCCACCATATTCGAAGGTCACGGTCTCGGTCGGCGACTCGTCGCCGTGCGCCCAGTTGACGGTCTTCACCGCGGCCAGCATGAAGCGGAACAGGACAAAAAAGATACCGGAGACGTCGCCGCCGGCACTTTTGCGCAGGCCCAGGCAGACTTCCTTGAAAGGCGTGCCCGAGCAGGCACTCTGGAAGAACTTGGGCGAGCTCTTGTCGATGTTGCGGGTGACGGAGAACGGGTTGAACACCACCTTGCCAGCGCCGGCGCCGGAGCTTTGGCTACCGATGTTCAGCGTCTGCTCGATGTCGAAGCTGTAGTCGCTGACCTCGAACAGGGAGCCGGCGGGAGCCTTGCCGATGGTGTCCTTGGCTTCCTGCAGGCTGTGGGTCAGGTCGCCAAGAACCACCTGGGATTCCGCCATCAGATAGTTACCGGCGTAATCCTTGAAATACATGTATGAATCAATGGCCATGCGGGTCTCTCCTTAGTTGATCATTTCGATATCGGCCGTGAAATGCCGCCCGGTATTGTTTCGGTAGCATCTCTATTTCGGCATCCGTGACAGCCTCTATTTCGGCATCCGTGACACCAGCCGAAGCGACACTGTCAATCCTTCGAGTTGATAATGCGGCTTTAGGAAGAACTTGGCGCTGTAGTAGCCGGGGTTCTCCTCGTTTTCCGTCAGCTCCACGGAGCCGTCGGCCAGCGGGTGGGTCGCCTTCCACTCCATGGCGCTCGAGTCAGGCGAAGAGTCGATGTACTTGTTGAGCCAGTTCTGCAGCCAGTTGCTCAGCTGCGTCTTGCTCATCGTCGAGCCGACCTTGTCGCGGACCATACATTTGAGGTAATGCGCGAAGCGACAGCTAGCGAACAGGTAGGGCAACCGCGCTGCCAGGTTGGCGTTGGCGGTGGCTGCGGGGTCGTCGTACTCCTGCGGCTTCTGCAACGACTGCGCGCCGATGAAGGCGGCGAAGTCTGAGTTCTTCTTAAAGATGAGCGGCATGAAGCCGTTCTTTGCGAGCTCCGCCTCACGCCGGTCGCTAATCGCGATCTCGGTCGGGCACTTCATCGCCACACCGCCATCCTCGTCGGGGAAAGTGTGTGCGGGCAGGCCCTCGACCGCGCCGCCGCTCTCGATGCCGCGGATGTTGGTGGTCCAGCCATACAGCTTGAAGGCGCGCGTGATGTTGGTGGCCATCGCGTAGGCCGAGTTGCACCAGGCGTATTTGTCGCTTTCGCCGGCGCCGGTATCCTCCTCGAAGTTGAACTCCTCGACCGGCTCGGTCTTGGCGCCGTAGGGCAGCCGGGCGAGGAACCGCGGCATGCACAGGCCGATATAGCGCGCGTCCTCGCTCTCGCGCAGCGAACGCCAGGCGGCGTATTCCGGCGTGCCGAAGATCTTGGTCAGGTCGCGTGGGTTGGCCAGCTCGTTCCAGCTGTCCATCTGCATGACGGTCGGGGCCGCCGCCGCCAGGAACGGCGCGTGGGCAGCCGAGGCGACCTGCGCCATATCGCCCAGCAGCTGCACGTCCTGCGGGCTGTGGTCGAAGTAGTAGTCGCCCATCAGCATGCCAAACGGCTCGCCGCCGAACTGGCCGTATTCCTCCTCATAGACGCGCTTGAAGATCGGGCTCTGGTCCCAGGCGGTGCCGCGGAACTTCTTCAGCGTCTTGCCGAGGTCCTTCTTGGAGATGTTGAACACCTTGATCTTCAGCGTCTCGTCGGTCTCGGTGTTGCTGACCAGGTGATGCAGGCCGCGCCACGCGCTTTCGAGCTGCTGGAAGTCCTCGCTGTGCAGGATCGGGTTGATCTGTTCGGTCAGCTTGGCGTCGATCTGGGCGATGATGGCGCTGATCGAGCGCAGCGCGTCGCTGGAGATCAGCGTGGTAGAGGCCAGCGCCTGCTCGGCCAGCGTCTGCACCGCGATCTGCACGGCGTCGCGCGCCTTGTCGCTTTTCGGCTTGAACTCGCGGTTCAGCAGGGCGGCGAAATCGCCGAGACCGCTTTCCTCGGTTACGGCGGCGGGATGGGCTCCCGCCAGCTGGGCCTCCGACATCAGGTCACTCCTTCTCGGCAGTTGCGGGCGCGTCTTGCGGCTTCGGCGCTGCGGCGAGGCTTTGCAGCAGCGCCGGGTCCTGCAGGATCTTGGCGATCAGCTCCTCCGCCCCGGTCTTGCCGTCCATGTAGGTCATCAGGTTGGTCAGCTGGGTGCGCGTCTCCAGCAGCTTGCTCAGCGCCTCGACATTGCGAGCGATCGCCGCCGGCGAGAAATCGTCCAGGCTCTTGAAGGTGATGTCGACGGCTAGGTTACCTTCGCCGGTCAGCGTGTTCGGCACGGTGAAAGCGACGCGGGGCTTGAGCGACTTGAGCCGGTCGTCGAAGTTGTCGACGTCGATCTCCATCATCTTGCGGTCGGCGACCGGCGCCAGTGGCTCGGTCGGCTTGCCGGACAGGTCCGACATGACGCCGACGACGAACGGCAGTTGGACCTTCTTTTCCGACCCGTAGGTCTCGACGTCGTATTCGATCTGCACCCGCGGCGCGCGGTTGCGGGCGATAAACTTCTGGCTGCTTGCTTTCGCCACGGCTTGGCTGCTCCTTTGATGGATGAACTACGGCACGGTGATTTGGCCGTTGACTTCGTTACTCGAGTGGACGTCCGGCGATGACCTCCATCTGCTGCACGCCGTCGGGGGCCATATCGCGCAATAAATCGAAAAAACTCTTGCCGGCCAGCCGCTGGGCGCGTCCGATCAGCAGCGGAACTGGGCTCGAGGGTTCGTTCTGCTCGTAATACTGGACAACCAGTTCAAGCAGCCGCATCGCGTCCGCCCGGTTCGTCACGGGGCCCAGCATCGCCACGCTGACAGCCGTGTTTGCCGTCTTGCGTGGCGCAGTTTCCATCTCGCCCGTGCCGGCCTCGTCCGAAGCTGCCGCCTCGTCCGCAGGCCCGGCCTCGGCCTCAGCCTCGGCGACGGGCGCATATTTGCTGATCGCCCGGCCAATCTCCTTCAACAGTTTGGACAGCTCGGCATAGTCCGGGCCGGTGCCGTAGCCGGCTTCACGGTCGAACGCGGCTGGGATCGCCACCAGGTCGGCGATGACCGTGTCGACATTCGACCGCAAGCCGGCCAACCCGGCCGCGTCGGTTTCACGGAATGCCGCCTGGATGCTGGCCTCGGCAATCTTCTCCTTGCCCGCGTCGGGCTCGATGGTTCCGGCGGCGATCGCGATGTCGCGCCAGCTGACGGCGCCGGCACGCTGCGACCGGGCCAACGGCAGGTCGCGCAGCACGCGAAGCACCGCGGCCGGCTCGGCAATCCGCAGCAACGCGTTGGCGCGCAAAGTAGGATCGTTGTCATCCTCTGGGTCGAGTTGCGGATGCACCAGCGGCCACCGTGTGTCGATGACATTGCGGATCAAGTTTATCCCGGCGGCGAAGCCCGGCAGGCCCTGAAGCTGCAAGCGCCCGACCGCCAACTGTGCCATCACTCTAAGGTCATAGGTTCGCGCCAGCAGCGCGGTGGCCCCGGCCACGGTCGCCTTCCAGTCGGGCTCCTCGGCCGGGACGACCAGCGATCCGTATTGCTGCTCCGGCTTGCCCTGGGCAACCCGTTCAAGCTCAATAAAGTCCGGATCAAACTCAAGGTTGGGACCAACCGGATCATCGGCGCCAATATCGGGAACGTTGTCCATGGCATCGAGTGGCGACATCTCAGGTCATGACCCGACGAACGACGCCCAAGCTTGGATACCCGCCCGTATCATTGAAGCTGGCCATGTCAGAACCACGTACGGCCATACCCAAATTTCCCGCTTGTGCGATCTAACCGTTAGGAACTATCGCGTGTAGGGAACGTTATGTAAAGGCTTTTACTTCGAGTTAATGTGACGCAGTTCACTGTGGTGCGGACTCGGTCCGCTCTAGTGCAACCAGATGAGTTTGATATGTGACGGAGGCGCGGTCGTGCAGCCGAGTCCGCCAGGGCCAGTCATCGGTCGCGATCCGAGCCAGCCCGTCTATCGATTGCGAATGCGCTTCCGCCGTCAACAGCACCTTCAGAAAGACCTCTCCAGCGCCGCCATCGCGCCCGCGCTGGGAATGGCCGCCAATCCAGGTTTCGACCGGGGTTGCCCGGGTCGACCAGTCGAACGGCGTCGCCAACAGAATGACGCCGCCGGGCCGCACGATCCGGGCCAGCTCTGCCAGCAGGCGTTGCGGCTCGGCCACGCAGTCGAGCAGGTTGAGCGCCACCGTGAGGTCGGCCGCGGCAGGCGCGAACGGCAGCGCCAAGGCATCGCAGGCCCAAAAATCCACTCGATCCCGCCCTGGCAGGTCGGCGGCGATCCGGCGCTGATCGTAGACGATGCCGATCCGCCGGCGGCCGTAGCGGACGTCTCCGCGCATGCAAACGCCGCGCGCCAGACGGAGCAAGGCGAGGTTGCTGTCCAGCCCCAGCACCAGGGCGCCGGGCGCGTGGTCGGCCAGATCAAAGCTGGTCCGGCCCGCGGCGCAGCCCAAATCAATGATCCGTTGCAGGCCTTTCCTGTGGCCTGCCATGGCCAGCAGCCGGGCCAGACAGTCACGGCCGGCGCCTGGTGTCAGCCCTCCCGGCGCCTCCGCGGGATCAAGGTCGGCATAGCTGTCCCAGACATAGGTGGAAACGGTCTGCCGGATGGAATCGAGCCAGCTGTCCGGCCCCAGCGCGTCGCCCAGCACACCCCACAGCATCGGATCGAGGTCGTCGCGCAGCAGCAACTCCACCCCCCGTTCGGACAAATGACGGCGAATGTCTGCCAGGATGATCGGGATGCCGTCGATAATTGGATATTCGTGCTGGCATGCGGCCGCAGGACAGAGCAGCATGCCGGCTACGATGTCGTCGTCGTGCTCGCTGCACACCGCGGCGATGACGAGTAAATGCGCCTCCTTGCGGTCACGCAGGCAGACCGGGCAGCGCGGCGCGAAGGCGGCGAAATGGCCCCGCCGCACGTCGAACGCCCTCAGCCGCCGATGAGGACGGTGAGGCAGCCCGGCGGCATGACCTGTCCGGTGGGCGACGGGATCGGTGCGATGCAGGCCGGATGGCTGGTCGTGTCGCCGATCCGGGCGGCGGGCAGGCCGTTGATGGTGACGGACTCGGAGCCTTTCGCGATTATACCGGGGCCGCCGGGCACGCAGGCCGGCAGTGAGCATGGCTTGGTCGTGTCGGTCAGCCGAGCGGCTGGCTTGCCTCCGATCATCACGGTCGCGGAACCGATGATGATCGGCAGCGGCAGCGCCGGATGCGGCACCGGCGTCGGCACCAGGGCGGCGGGATGGATGGGGGCGTGGCAGTGGGGCGCGGCCTGCAGCACCATGTCCCCAAGTCGCGCGGCCGGCTGGCCCATGGCGTTGTTTCCTCAGGCGGGGTTTCCTCGTTCCCGGGCTGGCGTATGCCAAATGCCGGGATGGTGCAAGCAATTGCCGCCAAACGCTTGCCTGCGTCCGGCGGGATGGATAGCGTTGCCAATGAAACATGATTTCAGGATGGCCGGTTGATGGTTCGGCGGCGATGACCCTCGATGCGCCGACCGCGGCCGGCTTCTTCGGAAAACTGCCCGCACGCGGCGATTTCGTGCGGGCCGGCCTGCCGCGGGACTTCGTCGACTCCTGGGATGGGTGGTGGCAACGCATGTTGCCCGGCAGTCGCGACCGGCTCGGCGAAGGCTGGACCGAAGCATGGCTGCAGGCCCCGATCTGGCGGTTCGCGTTGCCGCCCGGGCTGTGCGGCGCCGGCGCCGTGCTGGGGCTGTGGATGCCCAGCGTGGACCAGGCCGGCCGGTTTTTCCCGCTGACGATCGCCATGACCGCGCGATCGCTAGCCACCCTGCTGCGAACCGGCGGCGGCTTCCTGGACGTGGCCGAGGCCGCCGGGCTGGCCGCGGTGCAGAACGACATGCCGCCCGACACCCTGGCCGCGCGGATCGCAACGGCGGCCGAGGCCCCGGATGCCGCCACGGCCGCGCCGATGCCGGAGCCCGGTGCGGCAACCTGGTGGACCGACGGCAGTCCCATAGTGGCGGCCCAAACCGTGTCGGGGCACGCCCTGCCCGACGTGGACGCCTTCACGACCATGATAGCCGGCCTAATTGTTTGACTCAGTTCGGCAAAACCCGGCACAGTTGGCTCGTGAGAACCGGGCGCCAAGTCCCGGCCGCGAGGGAGCCCGAGATGCAGCGCAAGAAGCTCGCCGGAAGCCTGTCACGCCGATCGTTGATTGGCGGCGCGGCCTGCGCCACCGCCGTCACCATCCTGCACTGGCCGGCCGAGGCCGCGGAGTTCTCCTACAAATACGGCAGCGTGCTGCCGATCACCCATCCGATGAACGCGCGCATCGCCGAGGCGGCGCCGGCGATCAAGGAAGCCACCGGCGGACGGTTCGAATACGCGGTCTATCCGAGCAGCGCGCTGGGCGGCGACACCGCGATGATCGCCCAGACGATTTCGGGCGCGATGCAGATGTATTCGCTGTCCGGCGACATCCTGGCGCCGCGGGCGCCGGCGGCCGGCATTATGAGCGTCGGCTTCACCTTTCCCGGCTACGGCCCGAACTGGGCGGCGATGGATGGCGATCTCGGCCTGTGGTACCGCACCCTGGCCGAGAAGCAGGGCCTGTATGCGCTGCCGATGGCGTTCGACCACGGCTTTCGCAACATCACCACCCGCAACAAGCCGATCAACACGCCCGACGACCTGCGCGGCTTCAAGATCCGGCTGCCGGTGGCGCCGACCCTGATCGCCCTGTTCAAGAGCCTCGGCGCTGCGCCGACGGCGCTCAACCTGGGCGAGGTCTACAGCGCGCTGCAGACCGGCATCGTCGATGGCCAGGAGAACCCGCTGCAGCTGATCGACGAGGCCAAGTTCTACGAGGTGCAGAAATATATCAGCATGACCAGCCATGTCTGGACCGGGCTGCACTGCTCGTTCAACCTCGCGGCGTGGAAGAAGCTGCCCGGCCCGATCCAGGACAGCATCGGCCAGATCCTGACCGAGGCCGCGACGCAGCAGCGCGCCGACTGGCTGCGCAACAACGAGACCGTGACGCAGAAGCTCAAGGATCACGGCATGGCGTTCAACACGCCCGACATCAAGCCGTTTCAGGCGCTGGCGACCCAGAAGGGCTACTACGCCGAGATCAGGCAGCGGATGGGCGACGAGCCTTGGGCGCTGCTGGAAAAATACACCGGCAAGCTCGGCTGACCACGTAAACTCTGTAGGAGCCCTGTGGCCATGACCGTCCAGGTGCTGCAATCGCACGCTGCCGGCGCGGCGCGCGTCTCCGGGCTGCGGCGCATCGCCTTCCAACTCGACCGCGGCATCGGCCACGTGACCGAGGCCGCCGGTGCGGCGATCGTGCTCGCCGAGACCTGCATCCTGTTCGCCGGCGTGGTGTCGCGCTACGTGTTCGACGACCCGATCATCTGGACCGACGAGCTCGCCAACTTCCTGTTCCTCTGGCTGTCCATGCTCGGCACCGTGGTGGCGTTACGCGGCGACGGGCACATGCGCCTGACCACCCTGGTCAACATCTCCCGCCCCAGCCTGAGGCGCTGGTTCAACTCGGTCGCCGCCCTCGTCGTCGTCGCCTTCGTGCTGCAGATCCTACTGCCGGCCAAGGAATACCTCCAGGAGCAGCAGTATACCGAGCTCACCACACTCGGTATCTCGGAGGGCTGGCGAGCGGTGTCCATCCTGGTCGGCATGAGCCTGGCCGCCATCATCGCCATCCTGCGGCTGATCGAGACCACCAGCTGGCGGGAGTTCGGCCTTGCGGTACTTGTGGTCGGCGCGGTCAGCTTGGCGCTGTGGCTGCTGCAGCCGCAGCTGGTGGCACTCGGCTTCGGCAGCCTGGTCGTGTTCTTCATCGTCATCGTCGGCGCCTGCGTCGCCATCGGCGTGCCCATCGCCTTCGCCTTCGGCGTCGCCACGATGTCCTATCTGGCCCTGACCACCGACACGCCGCTGTCGGTCGTGGTCAACCGCATGGATGACGGCATGTCGAACCTGCTGCTGCTGTCGGTGCCGATGTTCGTGTTCCTCGGCCTGCTGATGGAAATGACCGGCATCGCCCGGGTGATGGTCGCCTTCCTCGTCTCCCTGGTCGGCCATGTCCGCGGCGGGTTGTCCTACGTCCTGCTCGGCGCGATGTTTCTGGTCTCCGGCATCTCCGGCTCCAAGGCCGCCGACATGGCCGCCGTGGCGCCGGTGCTGTTCCCCGAGATGCGCAAGCGCGGCCAGCATCCGGGGGAGTTGGCCTCGCTGCTGGCGACCTCGTCGGCGATGTCGGAGACGATCCCGCCCAGCCTGGTGCTGATCACCATCGGCTCGGTCACCAGCGTCTCGATCTCGGCCCTGTTCACCGGCGGCCTACTGCCCGCCTTGGTCGCGGCCCTGGCCCTGGTCGTCGTCGCCTGGTGGCGCTCGCGCGGCGAGGACACCACTGGGCGAACCCGCGCGACGGGCCGAGAGATCATGCGCACCCTGCTGGTGGCGCTGCCGGGCCTGACCCTGCCCTTCGTCATCCGCGCCGCGGTGGTGCGCGGCATCGCCACCGCGACCGAGGTCTCCACTGTCGGCGTGGTTTACACCGCATTGCTCGGCCTGCTGGTCTATCGCCAGTTCGACTGGCGGCGGATCTATCCGCTGCTGGTCGAGACCGTGGCCCTTACCGGTGCGGTGATGCTGATCGTCGGCACCGCCACCGCGATGTCCTGGGGGCTGACCCAATCGGGCTTCTCGCAGTGGCTGGTCGCCTCGATGGCCAGCGTGCCGGGTGGGCGGGCCGGCTTCCTGAGCATAACAATCGTTGCCTTCATCATCCTCGGCAGCGTGCTGGAGGGCATTCCCGCCATCCTGCTGTTCGGCCCGCTGCTGCTGCCGGTGGCGCGCGCCATGGGCGTACACGAGGTGCATTATTCCATCGTCGTGATCCTGGCGATGGGTATCGGCCTGTTCGCGCCACCTTTCGGCGTCGGCTTCTACGGCGCCTGCGCGATCGGCAAGATATCGCCCGATGACGCTATCGGCCGTATCTGGCCCTACATCTTCGCGCTGGTCGTAGCGCTGATCGTGGTTGCGGCCTTCCCCTGGCTGTCGATCGGGTTCCTGTAAGGCTCCCAAAACGGTCCGAGGCGCGGCCCGCGGCCGCGTCGGAGGGTCGATAACGGAGTCAGACCGCATGGTGATCGCGCCTGCCACCCCATGTTCCTAATTCGTTAACACGAAGAGAAAGAATGTGACGGCCAGCCGCATCCTGACACCAGCCGAGATCGCGCACTGGCAGCCGCCGCCTGCCCCGCCGCGCCACCCCCTCACCGCCGCCCGCCGCCGGATGCAGGACACCGGCCAGTGGCACCCTCTGCAATCCATGGGCCGACGCTTCGCCATCGGCTGCGTCGCGCTCGAGGTCACGCAGCGCTGCAACCTCGACTGCTCGCTGTGCTACCTGTCCGACCATTCGGAGGCGGTGCGCGACCTGCCGATGGCCGAGCTGTTCCGCCGCATCGACACGATCTGCGACCATTACGGCCCCAACACCGACGTGCAGGTGACCGGCGGCGATCCGACGCTGCGCCCACATGACGAGCTCGCGGCGATCGTGCGCCGCATCCGCGACCGCGGCATGCGCCCGACCCTGATGACCAACGGGATCAAGGCTACGCCCGGCCTGCTGGCCCAGCTCAGCCAGGCCGGGCTGGTCGATGTCGCCTTCCACGTCGACATCACGCAGGGCCGCGCCGGCTTCGCGACCGAGGCCGCGCTGAACGCGGTCCGGCTGGACTACATCGAGCGGGCCGCCGGGCTTGATCTGGCGGTGATGTTCAACACAACCGTGTTCGACGCCAACGTCGCCCAGATCCCGGCGCTCGTCGGCTTCTTCGTAGCGCAGGCGGCGCGGGTCCGGCTCGCCTCGTTCCAGCTGCAGGCGGCGACCGGCCGCGGCACAGCCGGCGCCAGCACCACGCCGATCACGATCGAGAGCGTCTCCGCCCAGCTGCGCGCCGGCACCGGCACGCCGCTCCGCCTGTCGATGCCCGTCGGCCACGACGGCTGCAACCGCTACGCTATGACGGCGGTGGTGAACGGCGCCGTGTTTGACCTGTATGACGACGAGGCCATGCTGGCCGGGCTGCTCGACGCCACGGCCGGCACCGAGTTCGACCGCCGCCGGCCGTGGCGCGCCGTGGCCGCCTTGGCCGGCGCGCTGCTGCGCCGCCCCGGCGTGCTGGCGCGAACCTTGCCCTGGATCGTACGAAAACTGTGGGCGATGCGCCGCGACCTGCTCGCCGCCCGCCTGCGGGTGCACAAGCTGTCGTTCTTCATCCACGACTTCATGGATGCCGGCTGCCTCGACTGCAGCCGGATCGACGCCTGCGTGTTCACCGTTGCGACCGCGACGGGCCCGGTGTCGATGTGCCTGCACAACGCCAGGCGCGACGCCCACATCCTGCAGCCGGTCGCGACTGGCGACGGCTGGTGGGATCCGATGAGCGGCGAGGTGACCGCCGACAAACCGTCCGCCGGGCCGGTCCGGCTCGGCCCCAAGACGCTGAAGGGAAGGCTGAGAGCCGCGCACCGGACCGCAACACCTTGATCGGATTATACTCAATCCGGCCGGCTGGCGACTACCGGCTGCCGGTTGATCGTCCAGTCGTAGTCAAGAAATTCGACCCGGTCGGCCACCGACACCGGCTCGGTGCGGAACAGGTTGATGTAGGCGGCCAGGCTCGGCGCGTGGCGCAGGAAATCCGCTGTATAGAAATCGAGGATCGCCGAAACCATCACCACGCCGCGCAGCGGCTCGATCCGGAGGTTGCGCGGCTCGGCGAAGAACAGCCGCGCGCCGGTATCGAGCTGCGCGTCCAGCCCGGCCGCCGCGAACGGCACCCGCGGCAGCCGCGGGCATGACACCGACATGCAGTTCAACGCGAAGTGTACCCGGGCATCCCCGATCGGGCGGATGATGTCGGTTTCGTAGTCGTAAAGCGAGATCTGCCGGCCGCCCAACGTCACCTGCGAAAACTTGAAGAACCGGACCCGGTCGAGAAGCGAGAGGCGCCGTGGGATGCCGCTATCGATCACGTGCCGCATCGACAGCGCGTTGTAGGAGTTGATCAGGTAGCCAAGCCGCGCCGCGCCCGCCGGCACGCTGTCCGGCGGGGTGGCCGCTACATAGGAAATATACTCGGCAAGCGGCCGCGGGTTAGCCTCGATCGCCGCGAAATCGACCCGCCCAAGCCCATCCACGTGGTCGTGCAGCACCGACGCCCATGCTTGCAGCGGCCCCGCCTGCAACGACTCCGTCTGCTGCGCGCCGGCACGCGCGCCCGCCAGCCCGACCGCCGCGGCAAGTCCCAGCGAGGAGCGCCGGCCCAGCACGGTGCTCAGCAGCACGACGGCGCGGTACCGGCCGGCCCGTCCCCCGCATCGAACGGCATGTCCGTGCCGCAACCGCCAAAAATCCCGAGATGCCGGCCAGCCCCGTCCAAAAAGTCGAAATGCGGCGCCAGCCTGGTGTCGGCCAGCATCCGCCACGTGTTGCCGCAGACCGGAAACACCCTGCCGGTCTCGATCGAATGGTGCTTGTCCAATTCATAACGGTCGGGCGCGTCCGGCAGCGTGCCGCGGTAGCGCACAGCCTGCCCGTAATCCTCGCAGGCCGGCTCCAGCCCCGCCAGCCGGAACAGTCGCCAGGTCGCCGAAAAGAACCGCGCGCTGCCAAGCCTGGCCGCGATCGCCGGGTCGGTGATCGCGATCGGTCGGTCGGTCAGTAGTCGCGGATCGGCAAACCCCGCCGCACGCGCCAGCGTCAGGAAGTCGCCCCAGTACAGCGCGCCGGCCAGGCACTCGCCATGCAGCACCGGGTCGTCACGCAATCCGGCCGGCAGTCGCCGATCGGCATAGACGTCGGCAAAATGCAGCTCCCCGCCCTCGCGCAGCAGGTCAAAGGCCGCACGGAACACCGCGCCCTTGTCGGCCACCAGGTTGATCACGCAGTTGGAGACGATGACGTCGAACCCGGGCTCCAGCCCCAGCTCACCCAACCGTTCGATGTCGCCCGGCACGAACCGCACGTTCGATCGGCCGTAGCCGAACCGCTCGCGGTGCCACTCCAAATGCCGTTCCGCGACCGCAAGCTGCTCGGGCGTCGCATCGACGCCGACCACCTGCCCCCCCTCGCCGACCAACTGCGCCAGCACATACGCGTCCTGGCCGGCGCCGCTGCCAAGATCCAGCATGCGCGCGCCAAAAATCGCCTCCGGCGCCACCAGGCCACAGCCGTAGTAACGCGCCCGAACCTCCTCATGCACCCGACCCAGCGCCTGCCGCAGCACCGGCGGCGGTGCCGCGGCCGTGCAGCACGCCGTCGTGCGCAGATCGGCGGTGCCCTCAAGCACTCGGCCATAGTAGTCGCGGCTGTTTTCAAGGCTCATCGGCAGGTTCCCTCAATCTAGGCGGGCACGTTAACCATGTTGCCCCAACGAAGGCAGGGGTGCCGCAGACATAGTAGGCTGACAACGCCCAGAAAACCCGAGCGCCGGCTTCAGGCCCGCGGAGAAAAAGATGTTCGCCGCCGAAGACCTCAAAACCATCCGCTGCGATGTCCCGCAACCTCGCATCGCCCGCATCACTCTGACACGGCCCAAACAGATGAACGCCTGTAGCTGGACCATGACCCAGGAGCTGCAAACAGCCGTCGCCGCCAAGGCCCCAGTCGCCATCCGCATGACCAAGATGCTGATGTCCCGCGCCATGGAATCAACTTTCCAATCCTCCCTCGGCGACACCCAATGGGCGGTCATGGTCGCCAACCCCACCCAGGACGCACAGGAAGCACAACGCGCCTTCCGCGAAAAACGCCCGCCAATATTCACCGGCCACTAAAAAACAGGCATGGGGCCCTCCCTCCGCAGGCCTTCCAGCTAGCCGAAGGCGGCCAGTTGGAACCTTCGCCTGCTCCGCCCCAAACCCCGCCCGGGAGCGCCCGGGACCG
>JAYTTA010000349.1:0-1511 GCA_043745345.1 Acetobacteraceae bacterium
TTTGCCGCCCGGGACATCGACTACGCGGCCGTCATCACAGCGGCCGACGAGTTGCGGGCACAAACAACCGGAAAAACGATCCGCTATGTCGTCAACCGCAACATCAACTACACCAACATCTGTTACTACAAATGCACCTTCTGCGCCTTCTCGAAGGGTAAGACCCACGCGGCGCTGCGCGGCACCCCCTACGACCTGGCGATCGAGGAAATCGTTCGCCGGTCCGAGGAAGCCTGGGCCCGCGGCGCCACCGAGGTCTGCCTGCAGGGCGGCATCCACCCCGACTACACCGGTGAGACCTATATCGGCATCGTCCGCGCCATCCGCGCCGCACTTCCCGAGATGCACATCCACGCCTTCTCTCCCCTCGAGGTCTTCCAGGGCGCCGCAACCCTCGGCATCCCCGTGTTTGACTTTCTCGGCCGCCTGAAGGAAGCCGGCTTAGGCACCCTGCCCGGCACCGCCGCCGAAATCCTCGACGACGAGATCCGGAAACAAATCTGCCCGGACAAGCTCAACACCGCCGAATGGCTGGACGTCATGCGCGCCGCCCACGCCCAGGGCTTCCGCACCACCGCCACCATCATGTACGGCCACGTCGAGCGGCCCGAACACTGGGCCAACCACCTGCTGCGATTACGCGACCTCCAGACCGAAACCGGCGGTTTTACGGAATTCGTCCCCCTCCCGTTCGTCCACATGGAGGCGCCAATGTATCTGCGCGGCCTCGCCCGCACCGGCCCCACGATGCGCGAGGCGATCCTGATGCACGCTGTCTCCCGCCTGGTCCTGCACCCGGTCATCCGCAACATCCAGACCTCCTGGGTCAAGATGGGTCCGCTCGGCGCCGCCCTTTGCCTCGACGCCGGCGCCAACGATCTCGGCGGCACGCTGATGAACGAAAGCATCTCCCGCGCCGCCGGCACCAAGCACGGCCAGGAATTTCCGCCGGCCGCGATGGAGGCGCTGATCTACTCCATCCGCCGTACCCCGGCCCAGCGCGGCACCCTGTATGGCCCGGTCTCGCAGGAACGCCGCGTAAGCTCGTTCGACGCCCGGGAACTCTCCCCCATCATCCAGACCCCGCCGCGCAAGATGGTGGCAGCGGAATAACGTTTAGTTTATAAGGCCGATTATCAACGGGTTAGAAGGCAAGACTTCGATTGACGTGATTTTATTAAGCGCCCAACGTCTTCCCAACCAGCCTTTAGAAGGAGGGATTTTGGAGATGCAGCGCCAAGTCGAACATCTCAGGCCACCGGCAATGAGCTTTTTCTAACGCGTATCTTGCTATTGCCCGACAAATCCTGATTTCGATCCATTTAGAACCGATCCTTTCGAAAGGCGTCGCGGCATTTAACGCGACGATCCAACTCACATGATGCAGTCTCATATCATTGACGTGAACGGCAACTTCGTCGGCGCTGCGGTTCGTCTCGCCGCCGGCTATCGTTTCGTCGCCGTGGATGCGCGAATGCAAACGCTTGACGGTACCGTCTGGCCAAGCCTCG
>JAYTTA010000350.1:0-1509 GCA_043745345.1 Acetobacteraceae bacterium
GGCAGAGTTCGAGGTCTTTCCAGTCATGTCATGCGACATGGCTGCGCCGATCCCGCCCGCCTCAGGCGCTGCGGCGGGAGCGGCATGAACGTGGACGTAAGTCAGATCGGCGGCTTCGATGAACACGGCGTGGGCCGCCACGCCGAGGAACGGCGTCAGATCGGAAGCAGGCTTGCCGGTGCGGGACACACGGAGACCGAGCTGGCTTTCCTTGCCCGCGTGGAGTGCGAACGGATCGAAACGGAGCTTGTAGGCACCATCAGCAGCCTCAAACCCCGATGGCTGCAGAAAGCCAGGAGAGGGCAGCGGGAGCTTGCCGACCGCTAGCTCGAACCGCATGACCTGCTGCCCAAGCCCCACAGGAACGCCGTCGGCATAGACATGATACAGGCCAGGATGTGGCAGCGGCACTGCGATCCGAAAATGCCCATCCGGACCCGGCCGGTCGCCGTGTTCATGCACAAAGGTGCTGAAATCGCTGCTAATGGCGATGACGTGCAACTGCTTGGACAGCTCAGTCTCGTACTGCATGACCGGGTGCTGCTGGCCTAGCGCCGTCATGGCAATGTCCACAGTCACGTCGCTGCCGGTCCCCGGCGATGCAGCCAGGGTCGCACTGACCTTGGCTTGGCCTTCACGCAATGCGTACGTGCCCTGCAACGGGGCGCCGGCAGACGCGGCGATCGGCCACGCAGCCAGCATCGCGATGGTCGCGGCATGTGTGATGAGGTGACGCATGAACTCTCCTGGAGAACGGCAGCAAGGCGGAATAGGCGTCCAGGCGGACGTGCGTGGTTGCCGATCAATTTGCGCAAACTAGCGGCGGAGCACGCGCCGTTCATGACAAAGTATGTGAACAGTTCCGAACAACGAGCCAGGCCGCAATGATTTGCGGCATAACTGGATGATGAAAGCGCCAGAACTTAAGACCGCCGTCAGTGTTGTCTCGCCGCCTGCTGTGCCGCATATCCTGGTCGTCGAGGACGACACGGGCACCCGCGCCCTGCTCGCCCGGTTCCTGGGTGAAAACGGCTTCCGCGCAACCGGCGTCCGCAACGGCACCGAAATGTGGGAGTCGTTAAGCCGCATCACGATCGACCTGATTCTGCTCGACGTGATGCTGCCGGGCGCATCGGGCCTGGATCTATGCCGGGAGCTGCGGCGCACGAGCGTCGTACCAATTATCATGCTAACCGCCAAGACCGCCGAGCTTGACCGCGTGCGAGGTCTGGAACTGGGAGCCGACGACTACGTATTAAAACCGTTCAGCCGGGCCGAGCTGCTGGCGCGCATTCGCGCCGTCCTGCGCCGCGGCCGGATGCACGCCACCGGCTCGTCCGGGCCGCGCGACCGTTATCTTGGCTTTGAATCCTGGGTATTGGATACGGCGCGACACGAGTTGAAGGCGCCGGATGGCGCGATGATCGAACTATCCGGCGCCGAATACGCCGTGCTGCTTGCCTTCCTTGAGCACCCGCAGCGGGTGCTAACACGCGATCGCATTCTCGA
>JAYTTA010000351.1:0-1505 GCA_043745345.1 Acetobacteraceae bacterium
CTGCCCGGATGAGCTTGGTCAACGTCGACAACCTGTCAGTGGCGTTCGGCACCAACCGCGTCATCGATGGCGTGTCGTTCACCCTCGACCGCGGCGAGACCCTGGCCCTGGTCGGCGAAAGCGGCTCCGGCAAGTCGCTCACCGCCTTGTCTCTGCTGCAACTGCTGCCGCCCGGCGGCAGCAACCCCACCGGCACGATCACCCTGGACGGTGCAAACATGATCGGCGCGCCGCCCGCCGCCCTGCGGCGCGCCCGCGGCGGCATCGCCGGGATGATCTTCCAGGAGCCGATGACCTCGCTCAACCCGCTGCACCGCATCGGCCGCCAGGTTGCCGAGGCAATCACGCTGCACCGGCCCGGCATGGCCACCCGGGCCAAAGTCATCGCCGGCCTGACCCGCGCCGGCTTCGCCGATGCCGAGCACCGTCTCGACGCCTTCCCGCACCAGCTCTCCGGCGGCCAACGCCAGCGCGTGATGATCGCGATCTCCCTCGCCAACGACCCAGCTTTACTGATCGCCGACGAGCCGACCACCGCGCTCGACGTCACCATCCAGGGCCAGATCCTGTCCGAACTCGCCAGCCTAAAGGCCCAGAAAGGCCTGGCGTTGCTGCTCATCACCCATGATCTTCGCATCGTGCGCCGCTACGCCGACCGACTCTGCGTGATGAAGGATGGCCGCGTCGTCGAGGCCGGCACCGTCGCCGACGTGTTCGCCAAACCCGCCCACCCCTACACGCGAATGCTGCTGGACGCGGTGCCGAAGGGCGCACCGGCAACACTGCCCGTCCACGCCGGCGAACTGATCCGCGCCGAAAAGCTCAGCGTGAGCTTTCCCATTCGCCGCGGCCTGCTGCGCCGCCAGGTCGGCGCCGTGCGCGCCGTGGACGATGTCTCGTTCACCCTGAAAGCCGGCGAGACCCTTGGGCTGGTCGGCGAAAGCGGCTCCGGCAAAAGCACCATCGGCCTTGCTTGCCTGCGCCTGGCCCCCGCCACCGGCCGTATCGTCTTTCTCGGCAACGACCTTGCAAAGCTCGACCGTCAGGCATTGCGGCGTGCGCGCGGAGAAATGCAGATCGTGTTTCAGGACCCTTACGGCAGCCTGTCGCCCCGACTCAGCATCGGCGAGATCGTCGCCGAGGGACTGTCCGTGCACGAACCGAACCTGGACCGCATTGCCCGAAAAACCCGAGTCGCCACCGCACTTTCCGATGTTGGCCTGCCGAAAGATGCCGCTGCGCGCTACCCGCACGAGTTCAGCGGCGGCCAGCGCCAGCGCGTCGCCATCGCCCGCGCCATGGTGCTGGCACCAAAATTCGTCGTGCTAGACGAACCCACCAGCGCCCTCGACATGTCCGTGCAGGCCCAGATCATCGAACTCCTGCGCGATCTGCAGAACCGCTTTGGCCTAGGCTACCTGTTCATCAGCCATGATTTGAAGGTGGTCCGGGCCCTGGCCCATCGCGTCATCGTGCTGCAAGCAGGCCGCATCGTCGAAGCGGGT
>JAYTTA010000352.1:0-5483 GCA_043745345.1 Acetobacteraceae bacterium
CGGGTGACGGACAGCTACGCGCTGTCGGTGGTGGCCGCGGGCGCCGGCATGGCGATCTTCGGCATCGTGTTCGAGCGCGCTCTGATCGCGCGGGTCTACGGCGCCAACGTGCTGATGCAGCTGCTGATCTGCTACGCCGTGGTGCTGATCTGCGATGACCTGGTCAAGATCATCTGGGGGCCCGACTTCAAGGCCATGGGCATGCCGCCGGACTTCCAGGTGCCCCCCTGGTTCATCGCCGGCGGCGTAGTGCCGCCGTTCTATATCCTGCTGATCGCGGTCGCGCTGGCGATCGGCGGCGGCCTCGGCCTAACTTTGGCGCTGACGCGGATCGGCAAGATCGTGCGCGCGGCGGCGCACAACCCGAACATGGTCTCGGCCCTCGGCATCAACACCACCTTGCTCTACTCGCTAGTGTTCGCGACCGGCGGCATGCTGGCCGGCCTCGCGGGCGGCCTCGCGGCGCCAGTGCGCTCGCTGACCCCGGGCATGGGTTTCTCGATATTGATCGAGAGTTTCATCGTCACCGTGATCGGCGGCATGGGCTCGATCGCCGGCGCGCTGATCGCGGCGGTGGTGCTCGGGCTGATCCGCAGCTTCGGCACCATCGGCTTTCCGATGTTCACCGAGGGCATGATGTTCCTGGTCATGATTGTTATCCTCGTGGTCAAGCCGAGCGGCCTGTTCGGGCGTGAGATGGTCTAATGCTGAAAGCCTCCCTGACCCGCGACATCGTGCTTGGCATCTTCGTCGTCGCGATCCTGGCGCTGATCCCGACGCTGGTGCCAAGCAAGGCGTTTCAGGATTTCGTCATCCGGGTCGCCGCGATGGCGCTGTTTGCGACCTCGCTCAATTTGCTGGTCGGCTATACCGGGCTGACCTCGTTCGGCCACGGCATGTTCTACGGCCTCGGCACTTATTCCTTCGCGCTACTAATGCAACTCACCAGCCTGTCGCTCCCGGTGGCGTTCCTGCTGACCCTTCTCACCACCGCCGCGACCGCGAC
Organism: Acetobacteraceae bacterium; assembly: GCA_043745345.1. GTDB lineage: Bacteria > Pseudomonadota > Alphaproteobacteria > Acetobacterales > Acetobacteraceae > PALSA-911. The sequence goes on from JAYTTA010000352.1 coordinate 1,007, forward strand.
GGTGGTCGGCGCGATCTGCATCCGGCTGCGGCTGATCTACTTCGCTTTTGTGACCCTGGCGATGCAGATGCTGCTGCACTCGATCGTCATTTCCTGGGTTGCACTGACCGGCGGTGACCAGGGACTACAGGGCGGCATTCCGCGTCGCACGGTAGCCGGTTTCGACCTTGGCAACCAGCATACGCTGTATATCGCCAGCGGCATCGTTCTGGTGATCGGCCTGATCGCCATGCGCCACATCGTCGCCAGCACCTTAGGCACCAGCCTGCGCATGATCCGCGACAACGAGGCCCGCGCCGCCTTCCTCGGCATCGTGGTGTGGCGGGTCAAACTGACCGTGTTCGTACTGTCGGCGATGTTCGCAGCCGTCGGTGGCATGGTGATGAGCCTGTTCGTCTCCGGCGCCTATCCGGAGCTGATCAACTGGCCGATCTCGGGCGACGCCATTTTCGCCATCGTCCTGGGCGGCATCGGCAGCTTCCTCGGCCCGGTCGTGGGGACCGTAATGCTGACCTTGTTGAACGACGTTGTCACCCGCACCACCGAATATTACGGGCTGTCGTTGGGCATCGTCATCCTGGTGTTCGCGCTTGGCCTGCGCCGTGGCCTGGTGGACTTCATCACCGAGCGGCTGGGCTTTCGGACGTCGGGCGGCGTGTCGTAGTGCTTGAGGTCCAGAACCTGACCAAGCGCTTCGGCGGCGTTGCAGCGATGACCGATGTCAGCCTGCGCTTCGAAGCCGGGTCGCTGACCGCGATCATCGGGCCGAACGGCGCCGGCAAGAGCACCTTCTTCAACCTGATGTCCGGCGCCATCATCCCCGACAGCGGCCAGGTGATGTTCAACGGTGAAAACATCACCGGCCTCAGCCGTGCCGCTATCGTGCGCCGCGGCATCGGCCGCGCCTTCCAGGTCGCGAGCTTCTTTCCGACCATGACGGTAGCCGAAAACCTGATGGCGGCGATCGCCGCGCATCGCGGCCAGTGGGCGGACCTTGCCCACAGCTTCCCGCGCCAGGGTGTGCGTACCCGCGCGCTGGAGGTAGCTGATCTGCTTGGGCTTGCCGATGAAGCGGAAACACTTTCGGCAACGCTGTCGCATGGCGACCAGAAGCTGCTCGATATCGCGCTTGCCTTGGCGCTCGACCCGACGGCCCTATTGCTTGACGAGCCGACCGCCGGCATGGGACCGGAGGAGCGCTGGCAGATGATCGAGAAGGTCCAGCGCCTGTGGGCGCAGCAGAAACTGACCCTGGTGTTCATCGAGCACGACATGGATATCGTGTTCGGCATCGCCTCCTCGATCCGCGTGCTGTGCTACGGCCGCGTGCTGGCGCAGGGCACGCCCGACGAGATCCGCGCCAATCCGGCGGTGATCGAAGCCTATCTCGGCACCCCAGACGCGGATGACGCCGCATGAGTGACACTGTGCTGTCGGTTGCCGGCATCGACGTGTTCTATGGCGCCAGCCAAATCCTGTTCGGCGTCGATCTCGAACTGAAGGCCGGCCAGACGATGGCACTGCTCGGCCGCAACGGCGCCGGCAAGAGCACCACGATGAAGGCGATCGCCGGCATGGCCCCACCGCGCCGCGGCACCTTGCAATTTCGCGGAAAACAGGTCGCCGGGCGCAAGCCCTACGTCATGGCGCGACGCGGCCTGGCCTACGTGCCGGAGGATCGCCAGGTGTTTCCCGATCACAGCGTCAACGACAACCTGATCATCGCCGCCAAGAAGGGCCCGGAAGGCCAGGACGACTGGCCGCTGACGAGGATCTATCAGACGTTTCCGCTGCTCGACCCGCTGCGCGCCCGCGCCGCCGGCCGGCTGTCGGGCGGCGAGCAGCAGATGCTGGCGATCGCCCGCGCGCTGGTCGGCAATCCTGTGGTGCTGCTGCTCGACGAGCCGAGCGAGGGCCTGGCGCCGATCATCGTCGCCAGCATCGGCACGCTGTTGCGCCAACTGCGCGCCGTTGGCTCGACGGTGCTGATCGCCAAGCAGAACATGCACTTCTGCCTGGGCATCGCCAGCGATGCGGTGGTTATCGACAAGGGGCAGATCGTTTATCGGGATACGATCGCGGCGTTGAAGGCCAATGAGGATGTGCGACGGCGGTATCTGGCGATGTAGCAAGGCTGGGGCTCTGCCCTGGCCCTGTCGGAGTAGTACCCTTATGAGCCATACTTGAGTCGAGGGGAGATACAAGGGGCGACTGCCCCAATGCTTGAACATGAGGCGGGTTTGGGCGCAGCAGGCAAAGGTTCCGTCCGGTCGCCTTCGGCGAGTTGGAGCGCCTGCGGAGGGAGAGCCCAAGCATTTGTAATGCAGGGGGAAGAAAATGATCGCCAAAAGGCAACTGATGTTGGGCGTGGCGGCAGCCGGACTGCTGTCGCGACAGTCGCGTGCCGAAAAGAAATACGGTCCTGGCGTTACCGACACCGAGATAAAGATCGGCAACACCATGCCGTATTCGGGCAACGCCTCCGCATACGGCGCCAACGGTCGCGGTGAGGCCGCCTATTTCCGCATGATCAACGACCAGGGCGGCGTCAACGGGCGAAAGATCAATTTCTTCTCGCTGGATGATGGCTACAGCCCACCGAAGACGATGGAGCTGACGCGGCAGTTGGTTGAGCGTGACGGCGTGCTGCTGATGTTTGCCTCCCTTGGCACCGCGCCCAATACTGCGATCCACAAATACATGAACCAGAAGAAGGTGCCGCATCTGTTCGTCGGCACCGGCGCCTCCAAATGGGGCGATCCAGCACGCTATCCGTGGACTATGGGTTTTATCCCAGACTATCACGGCGAAGGCTTTGCCTATGCCCGCCACATCCTGGCCAACGTGCAGAACCCTAAGATCGCGGTGCTACGCCAAAACGATGACCTCGGCGTCGACTATCTCGATGGCTTCCGCGAGGGACTGGGTGAAGATGCAGACAAGCGCATCGTTTTGGTCTCGACCTATGAGGTCACGGACCCAACGGTGGACAGCCAGATGCTGCAGTTGAAGAACTCGGGCGCCAATGTGTTTTTCAACGTGACGACACCAAAATTTGCCGCGCAATCGATCAAGAAGGCGGCCGAGATCAATTGGAAGCCGGCGCATTATCTGGTCAACGTCGCGGCCTCGCTCGGCGCGGTGATCCGCCCGGCCGGAGTGGAGAACGCGCAGGGAATCCTGACAGCGCTGTATGCCAAGGACGTCACCGACCCACGATGGGAGACGTTCCCGGACGTGATCGAGTGGAAGGCCTGGATGGCGAAATATAACCCGAACGCCAATCCGGCCGAAAACGGCTATGCTGTCGGCTACATCCACGCCTTTGCGATGGTCGAGGTGCTTGCCCGATGCGGCGACGAGCTCACGCGCGAGAACATCATGCGCCAAGCCGCCAGCCTCCACGATTTCGCAGTGCCGCTACTGGTACCCGGCAGCGTCGCCAACACCAGCCCGACCGACTTCTTCCCATTAAAATCCTGGCGTATGGCCCGGCTGGAGGGCGAGCACTGGACACTGTTCGGCGATCTGATGCTACGGGAGAGATAATGGAGGTTGGTCGGAGCGGCGGGATTTGAACCCACGACCCTCAGTCCCCCAGACTGATGCGCTACCAGGCTGCGCTACGCTCCGACCTTGCGCCGGTGTGTTGCGCCGGCTTGCCAAGAGGATGTAGCAGCGCCGACCAGGCACGGCAACGTCGCACGAGGCAGGAGAGCTGGATCAGCGCAGCAGTCCACGCAGACTCTCGAGCTCAGCAAGAACCTCGACTAGAAGCGAGCGCAGACGCTCAATCTCCAGGTCGGCGCGCGTATCCGCCCGGACACGAGCGTTACCACGTAGCGTTGCGGGCTTCGGCACCGTCATCCCGGGCATCGGCAGCATCGGCTCGTTTGCTTCCCGTTCGCGAGCTTCGGCCTTGGCACTTTCAGCCTCGCCCTCATCTGCATAAATAGGGTCCGGCTCGCCCCGTTCGTGTACATCGCGTTCACGTGTGTGCGGTTCGCCATTGTCTCGCTCGCCGGCCGCGGGCGGTGGAATGTCATCCGAAAGCCGCCCGCCGCCCTCACGCAACAGCCGCTGAACGCCCTTGATCGTATAACCCTGAATATAGAGCAGGTCGGATACTCGACGCAGCAGATTGATGTCGTCGGGACGATAGTAGCGCCGACCGCCGCCGCGTTTCAGCGGCTTCACCTGCGGGAACTTGGTTTCCCAAAATCGAAGAACGTGCTGCGGGATGTGGAGCTCGTCAGCCACCTCACTAATAGTGCGAAAAGCGCTGGCCGATTTTTTGGCCTTCAGCCGGATGGGGGCCGGCGGTAATTCATCGGATGCATCGCCGCCACTCATCCACTGCCCCTCGGCGTGCCCTGGCCGGATTTCACGACGGTTGAATTTGCAGCATCATTCACGATCGGATCGTCATCCTCGGGTTCGTCGTCGGCCCCTTCCGCGTCGCCCGGTGTCTGTCCGT
>JAYTTA010000353.1:0-1501 GCA_043745345.1 Acetobacteraceae bacterium
CCTGGACCCGCCTAACTTAGCGGATGCGCTCCCGGGCGCTTCCCGGGCGGGGTCCCGGTCTTGCTACGCTGCGACGCGAATAGCCGCAGCCTTCACGTCATCACCGACTCCAGGCTCGAACGCGGCAAAATTCGCCTCGAACCGCAAAACCAGTTCTTTGGCCGTGCGGTCATAGACTGCCTTGTCGGCCCAGGACTGTCGTGGATCCAGTACGTCGTCGGGAATGCCGGGCACGTTGCTCGGCACCATCAGTCCGAAGAACGGATCACGCCGGAAGGTGGCTTTCGCCAGGCTGCCGTCGAGGGCGGCGTGCAGCAGAGCGCGGGTGTGGCGGATCGCCATGCGGCTGCCGACGCCGTATTGGCCGCCGCTCCAGCCGGTGTTGACCAGCCAGCAATCGACACCGTGAGCGGTGATCAGCTCCGACAGCATGCGGCCATAGGCTTCTGGCCGGCGCGGCAGGAAGGGAGCACCGAAGCACGCCGAGAACGTTGCTTGCGGCTCGGAACCGAGGCCCTTCTCGGTACCGGCGACGCGCGCCGTGTAGCCGGACAGGAAGTGGTACATCGCCTGCGCTGGGCTGAGCTTGCTGATAGCCGGCAGCACGCCGAACGCGTCGGCGGTCAGCATGACGACATTTTTCGGCTGGCCGCCGCGGCCGGACAGATCGGCGTTGGGGATATAATCGACGGGGTAGCAGGATCGCGTGTTCTCGGTCAGCGACTTGTCGGTGAGGTCGAGGCGGCCGTGGGCATCGGCCACCACGTTTTCCAGCACGGCGCCGAACCGGTGGCTGGCGGCCCAGATCTCCGGCTCCGCCTCGGCCGAAAGGTTTATTACCTTGGCGTAGCAGCCGCCCTCGAAGTTGAACACGCCGCCGCTGCCCCAGCCGTGCTCGTCATCACCGATCAGCTTGCGCTCAGGGTCGGACGACAGCGTGGTCTTGCCGGTGCCGGACAGGCCGAAAAACAGCGCGACATCTCCGGCGACGCCGACATTGGCGCTGCAGTGCATTGGCAGCACGCCCTCTGCCGGCAGCTTCCAGTTCATCACGGTGAAGATCGACTTCTTGATTTCCCCGGCATACTCGGTGCCGGCGATAACGATGACCTTCTGTTCGAACGACAGCGCGATGGCCGTGGTGGTGCGCACGCCGTCGATCGCAGGGTCCGCCTGGAAATACGGCGCATGCAGGATGACGTAATCGGGCTCGAAATCCACAAGCTCGGCCGGGCTGGGCCGGATGAACATGTTGCGCGCGAACAGCGCGTGCCAGGCGGTGGTGGTGACTAGGCGCACGCGCACGCGGTGGGCAGGATCGGCGCCGGCGAACAGGTCTTGGACGAATAGCTCCTGGCCCTGCAGGTAGGCCTGCACCCGCGATTTCAGCACCTTGAACTGTTCGGGCGCCATGCGCTGGTTGATCCGGCCCCAGGCGATGTCCGCGGTGACCGAGGGCTCGTCGACCACGAACTTGTCGTGCACCGACCGGCCGGTGTGG
>JAYTTA010000354.1:0-1501 GCA_043745345.1 Acetobacteraceae bacterium
CACTCTCTTGGGTCGGCGGCCCGCTCAACGGCACCTTCATCGGGCCGCAGCAGCTCTCCGAGGTTTGGGGCAAGTTCGCCAAGGCCCAGGCGCCGCTGAGGGTTACCGTCCGCGACATGAAAGAAAGCGGCAACCCGGCCGGCACGACAGTCACCGCCGACGTGGTGTTCACTGGCAAGAACACCCTTAAGATCCGCTATGTCATGCTCTACCGCGGCGACAACCTGGTCAACGAGGTATTCCAAATCGATCCCAAGCTGGCCGAATAGGACCTGTTGGGCGGCCATGTCGGCCGCCCAACGCCTTCATGAGCAGGATCGCCGCCCTTCTCGAACCGCAGATTCCGGCCCTGCGCCGCTATGCCTTCGCGTTGACCCGCGACCACACGGCGGCCGACGACCTCGTGCAGGACACGCTGGAACGCGCCATCAGCCGGTGGGTGCTGCGGGCCGGCGACGCGGACCTCCGCGCTTGGTTGTTCGCCATCCTGCATAACCTGTTCATCGACGGCCAGCGCGCGCATCGCCGCCGCCCGCTACACGATACGTTGGACGACGAGGCAGGTCAGGCTGGAAATTCAGCCACCCAGGAAGCCGAGCTGATCGGCCGGGAGATGCTGGCGCAATTCGGCTCCTTGTCGCAGGAACATCAGGCCGTATTGCTGCTGGTCGGCGTCGAAGGCTTGGCTTATGCCAATGTGGCAAGTGTGCTGGGTGTGCCGCTGGGCACGGTGATGTCGCGCCTCAGCCGGGCACGGGAGCGGTTCCGGCGTTTGCTGGACGGCGAGCGGACCTCGGCACGGCCAGAGTCGCGGCCAGAGTTGCGGCCAGACTTGCGGAGGGTGAAGTGACGGAAGCCATGACTCCCGGCGCCCCGATCGGCGACGACGACCTGCACGCCTGGGCGGATCGCCGCCTGCCACGGGATCGTTGTGCCGCCGTCGAAGCCTATCTGGCCGCGCACCCGGACGTGGTAAGCCGCCTCGCCGGCTATGTCGCCCAGGACACCGGATTGACGGCGGCGCTTCGCCCGAAGTTCGAGGAGCCGATCCCAGCCCGACTTCGCATCGATACCCTGCTGGCCCGGCGCCGTAGCCGGTTGACCGGGCACGTGGCCCGGGCCGCCAGCCTGCTGCTGGTGGCCGGCCTGGGCGCGGCGGCCGGCTGGGCCGGGCACGGCTGGACCGGAGATGGCAGCCCATTGCGCGTTGCCACCACCAGCGCCATCGCGGCCTATGAGACATTCACCGTGGAGGTGCGGCATCCAGTCGAAGTCCGGGCGGATGAGGGCGCGCACCTGACGCAATGGATTTCCAACCGGCTGGAGCGGCCCATCACGCCGCCGGATCTGTCCCCGCTCGGCTGGCGGCTCATGGGCGGACGCGTGCTGCCGACCGCGCACGCCCCGGCGGCGCAGCTGATGTACGACAATAATCGTGGCACCCGCCTGACCGTCTACGTGCAGCCGATGGGCATCGATGGCGAGGAGTTCCGCTATACCC
>JAYTTA010000355.1:0-5461 GCA_043745345.1 Acetobacteraceae bacterium
GACCAGACACTGCTGTCCGCGATTACCGCGCCGTTGGTCGAGGCCGGGCTGCAAGGCGCCGCGATCGAGATCACCGGCGGCACATTCTCCCGGCTTGCCTACGTCATCCCCGCCGTGCCGGACGACGACACCCACGTTGCCTATTTCAGCGGAACGCATCGGGCGATCGGCGTCACCAGGCTGGACTTCGCCACCGCGACCTTCGGCTGGCGCGACGGTGCGCCCGCGCTGCATTGCCACGGCATCTGGACCGACGCCGAGGGCGTGCTTCGCGGCGGTCATATTCTGGCCGCGGATACTTTCTTGTCCGCCCCCGCCGAAGCTCGCGCTTTCGCCATGGCGGAGGTGCGGATTGAGGTGCGGCCAGACCCCGAAACCAATTTTCCTCTGCTTACCCCGATAACCGAGGGGCCTGGGCGCGGCCGGATGATCGCCGCCCGCATCCGCCCGAACGTGGATCTTTGCCTTGCATTGGAGGAAATCTGCCGCCGTCACGGCGTGCAGGAGGTGATCCTGCGCGGCAGCCTCGGCAGCCTGGTTGGCGCCCACTTCGAGGACGGCACGGTGATCGAGGATGATGCCACCGAAATCCTGATCCGAACCGGCCATGTCACCATGCACGGCGGCGAACTGCGCGCCGAACTCGACATCTCCTCGATCGACATGAACGGCGCCGTCTACCACGGCAGAATAATCCGCGGCGAAAACGCCGTTTGCATCACCTTCGAGGCGATGCTGGAGAAGCTCCGCTAGAGTTTTTTCGATCGAAGTAAATCGAAAAAAGTCTCCGGCTTGCTGTTTTAACGAGCAACTTTATCCGGCCAAAAGTGCAGATTGGTCGGATGTTGCTCTAACCCCCTTATTTCCGCTTTCCGCGGCTGAGTGGCGGTTTGCTGCCAATCGGCGTTGGGCCTGGCCCGGCGCGGACCGTCAGTGGCTTGGCCGAGGCCGCCCGCAGATCGGCAATCGTCGCCCGCGTCGTGATCTGGTCGGGGTTGACCCGCAGCTCGATCAGCGCCGGTTTGCCGCTTGCAACGGCGCGCAAGAACGCCGGCGAGAATTCCTCGGTTTGCGTCACCACCTCGCCATGGCCGCCGAACGCCTCGATCAGCCGCGAAAAATCCGGGTTGGTCAGCGCGGTCGCCGACACCCGGCCGGGATACGAACGCTCCTGGTGCATGCGGATGGTGCCGTACATGCCGTTGTTGAACACCAGCACAATCGGCGCGACGCCGTAGTGGAAGGCGGTCGCGATCTCCTGCCCGGTCATCATGAACCCGCCATCGCCGACCATCGCCAACACCATACGGTCCGGGAACGCGATCTTGGCGCCGACCGCGGCCGGCACGCTGTAGCCCATGGCGCCGTTGGTTGGGCCGATATAGCGCTGGTCTTCGGAAAAGTTCAGGAACCGTGTCGCCCAGCCGGCGAAGTTGCCGGCGTCCGTGGTGACGATGGCATCAGGGCTCAACAGGCCCGACAGCTCGTGCATCGCCTGCGCCAGGTTCAGCGTGCCCTCGTAGTTTGGTATTGCGCGCTGCGCCTCACGCAAGCTGCGCAACTCGGCGGTCCAGTCGGACCATTTCGCACGCACCGGCTCCAGGCCCGCCGCGGCGATAGCGAAGGCGTTGAGGTCGGCGGTAATACCCAGTTCGACGCGAAACACTCGGCCGAGTTCGGCGGCATCGGGGTGGACATGCACGATTGGCGTGCTGCCAGCGATGTCGAACAGGCTGTAGCCCTGCGTCGTCGCCTCGCCCAGCCGCGTGCCGACCGCCAGGATCAGGTCGGCTTTTTCGACGCTGGCAACCAGCCCCGGATCGGAACCGACGCCGATATCGCCGACAAAGTTCTCCATCGTGCCATCGACATGCGCCTGGCGGCGGAACCCGACGGCGACCGGCAACTGGTTGCCGATGATGAACTCGCGCAGCGCCGCGCGCCCGTGCGCGGTCCAGCACGATCCGCCAAGAAGCAGCATCGGCCGTTCCGCCTGCTCCAGCATCTGATGCATGCGCTGCATGGCGACCGGATCGGGATGGGCCACCGATGCCATCACCCTCGGCCGGTCGGGCACATCGGCCATGTGCTTCTGCATCTCCTCCGACAGCGCGATCACCACCGGGCCCGGCCGGCCGGTGGTCGCGACATCGACCGCATGCGCGATCAGCTCGGGGATGCGCCGCGCATCGTCGATCTGCGTCACCCATTTGGCGAGGGGCGCGAACATTTTCCGATAGTCGACTTCTTGGAAGCTGTCGCGGTCAGTCTCCTCGAACGGGATCTGGCCGACAAACAGCAGCATCGGAGTACTGTCCTGCATCGCCACATGCACGCCGATCGCGGCGTGGCAGGCGCCCGGGCCGCGAGTCACGAAAGCCGCTGCGGGCCGGCCGGTCAGCTTGCCGTAGGCTTCGGCCATGTGGACCGCTCCGGCCTCGAACCGGCAGGTCACCAGCTTAAGTTTCTGCCGCACGTCAAAAAAACCGTCGAGCACATCGAGGTAGCTTTCGCCCGGTACCGCGAAGACATGGTCGATGCCCTGCGCGATCAGCGTGTCGGCCAGGATCCGTCCACCCATTCGGGGTGCTACGCGAAGCCTGCGAGCCTGAGCCAATTCCATGCCGCGTTCCCCGATTGGTTTTCAACGACGATACCGGCAGCTGGCCTCAACGTCACGCGGGCCCAACGTCACGCGACAGGTGGACGCGGCAGGGATCGGGGCGGCATGATCGCGAGACAATTCCCAACGTAAAGGGCGACGCGATGCGAGCGATCTTCGTGCAGATAAAATGCCAGATGGGCCAGGCCTACCGCGTGGCGCAGGATGCGGTGGACCGAATCGAGGAACTTTCCGAAATTTACTCGACATCCGGCCAGTACGACCTGCTCGGCAAGTTCTACCTCGAACCCGAGCAGGACACCGGTAGGTTCGTCACGGAGCGCATTCAGACTCTACCGGGCGTTGCCGACACCTACACGCTCATCACCTTCAACGCCTTCTCCGCCGCTGGCAGCTAGGCAGGGAACCACGCCGACGGCGGTATCGTTGCGGCGTCCAACACTCTGGATTTGCGGATGTCTTCGGCACCACGCGTGATATCCCGGAATCCGATTGCGGTCAGGCTACTACTGGCCGCCGCCGGGGTGGCGGCAGCGGCGCTCGCCAACCACTTAGCTTCCCGCCGCAAAGGGCAGTGCCATCCACCTGCCGGTAAGTTCGTCGAAACCGATGGCGTGCGGCTTCACTGTCTGGATCACGGTGACGAACATGCGGCGTCCATCCCGATCGTGTTGCTGCACGGCAACGGTGCCATGTCCGACGATTTTGTCATCAGCGGCTTGGTCGAGGCCCTTGCCCGTGACTTTCGCGTCCCTGTCTTCGACCAGCCGGGCTTCGGCCACAGCCAGCGCCCGCGCCCGCGCCCGCGCAAAACAGCCTGGACCGCATCGGCTTAAGCGAGGCTTCTGTGTGCCGCTCTGCATCGGTTCGGGATTGTTCGGCCGGTACTGCTGAGGCATTCCTGGGGCACGCTGGTCGCGCCGGAGATGGCGCTCGGGAACTGCCTCGACATCGTCGGGCTGGTGCTGCTGGGTGGCTACTACGAGCCAACCCTGCGCGCCGATGTAGTGGCCTTCAGCGGACCCGCTATCGCGGTGCTGGGCGATATCTTCCGATACACGATTGCGCCGGCACTCGCGGCATCTGCATGCCAGGGTGAAGGGAAGCCGGATGGTTGCTGTCGAGTAGGTTGGCCACACGGCTCATCACAGCGCGCCGGCGCAGGTCCTGGAGGCGGTCAGGGTTGTGATGGCGGAGATTTCTAAGGAGCAATGCGACACCATACGCGGTGCGGCATGATCAGTCTGCATTGAAGCCGCCAGCGTCCGATGAAACGTTATTAAGCGTTAGAAAGACAGATTTATGGTTTATCGCGTCAATTGTCTAGTTTCTGTAATTTTTACGATAATTGGAAAGCATCAACGTCAAATCTCTAGGTCTGAAGTTGATTTGTTCCTGAAATTTTCTCTGTCAGGTCGAAGATTCCATTGACTCAATCACGTCATTGTGACCAGTATTGAAGCGTTATTTCAGCCAAGGATTTAATTTCATGGCCTCAAATCCACTCGCATCGCCGTTTCGGTTGGGCGCGTATCTCGGCAACCCTGATAACAGCAGCCTAGCCAATCAGGCCCTGTTCGACGCCAAATATACCAGTTTTAACCAGCTGATTGGCGCCCCGCCAGCGCTGTTGGACTACTACATCGACCAGAGCCAACTGATCAGCCAGTGGGTTGGCAACAGCAACTGGGAGGCCGACTCCGCCTCGCAGTCAGCGAACGCCAAGGGGGCCGTGCCGGTGATTGCCCTGCCGATGGCCTCGACCGGCAATCCGGCGATGACCGCCGATGCGTATTATCTGGGATTTGTTTCCGGCCAATACGACGCGGTCCTTACCGGCATCGTGCAGACCTGGGCGAACGACGGCTTCACCACTCAATACTATCGTCCAGGCTGGGAGATGAACCTCAGTTCGATGCCGTTCTATGCCGGCGACGACGCCAAGACGCAGGCCGACTGGGTGGCGGCGTTCCAGCATATCTCGACCGTGCTGCACCAAGCCGGAACGGCGGACGGGGTCAACGTCCAGGTCGTGTGGAACCCATCGATCATCAACTATACCAACGCCAACGCAACGGTTAACCTGTATCCAGGTAGCAGCTACGTTGATGTCATCGCCGCCGACATCTATGCCGACATGTATCCGTACAATCCACTGTACGACTGGAACAAGCACGACGGCACCATCGATGCCAGCCTTAATCAGTGGATGGCAGACCCTGTCAACCGGACGCATTATTGGACCTATCCGGCGGCGACGCCCTACTCGCTCGACGGCAGCACAGGGCACAGCCTCAGCCTGCTTGACCTGATCCAGTTCGCCAAAGCGCAGGGTAAGCCGATCGCCATCGCCGAGACCGGCGCGGGCAACTCCGACCATGGCCGCGACGTGGCCGACGATGCCGCGTTTCCGCAATGGCTGGCCCAGACGTTGCAGGCCTCCGGGGTGCCGGTCGCCTTCGTCAATCTGTGGGACTCCAACGGCGGCGGCAACTACGAGTTCTCCCTGCCCGCCGACAACAAGCCGGCCGAGTCCGCCGCCTGGGCGAAGTATTTCGGGGCGTCCTCGACCGTCACCCTGGGATCAGGGTCCGACACCCTGGCGATCTCGATCTCCGAGGATGCCTGGAATGGAAACGCCCAGTTCACAGTCAGCATCGACGGCGCGCAGATCGGCGGCATTCAGACCGCCGTCGCGTCCCATGGGGCAGCGCAGACGCAGATCTTCAACGTGCTCGGCAGCTTCGCAACCGGTGGCCACACGGCGACCGTGAACTTCCTCAACGATGCCTGGGGCGGCTCGCCGTCTACCGACCGCAACCTGTATGTCGACAATGC